>NZ_DJIO01000133.1:0-4125 GCF_002433655.1 Thalassolituus sp. UBA6592
GCCATGGTGCAGAAGGAAACCGAGGAGGGCCTGGTGCCCATCGTGATGATGACCCACAGGGTGCTGGAAGGGGACATGAACGCCGCCCTGGCCCGCATCGCCGCCCTGGACACCGTGGACAAGAACATCATGCGCATCCGCGTGGAAACGCTGGACGCCTGAGACGCGAGAGAGACGACGACATGCCATTCCGTGACCGCTACACCGGCCTGATCAACCGCTACCGGGATCACCTGCCGGTGAACGACGACACCCCGATCATCAGCCTCGGCGAGGGCAACACCCCGCTGATCCGGCTCAAGAACATCCCGCGCCTGCTCGGCAAGGACGTGGACATCTACGTCAAGTACGAAGGCCTCAACCCCACCGGTTCCTTCAAGGACCGGGGCATGACCATGGCGGTGACCAAGGCGGTGGAAGAGGGCAGCAACGCCATCATCTGCGCCTCCACCGGCAACACCTCGGCGGCGGCGGCGGCCTACGCGGCGCGCGCCGGCATCACCGCCTTCGTGATCATTCCGGAAGGCAAGATCGCCATGGGCAAGCTGGCCCAGGCGATGATGTACGGCGCCGTGATCATGCAGATCCGCGGCAACTTCGACCAGGGCATGCAACTGGTCAAGGACGTGGCCGAGACGTCGCCGGTGACGGTGGTCAATTCGGTCAACCCCTACCGGCTGCAGGGCCAGAAAACCGCCGCCTTCGAGATCATCGAGGAGCTTGGCCGCGCCCCGGATTACCACTGCCTGCCGGTGGGCAACGCGGGCAACATCAGCGCCCACTGGATGGGCTACAGCGAGTACCACAAGAGCGGCGTGGTCAGCGCCGCGCCCAAGATGGTGGGTTACCAGGCCAACGGCGCCGCCCCCTTCCTGCGTGGCGCGCCGGTGCGGGATCCGGAAACCGTGGCCACCGCCATCCGCATCGGCAATCCGCAGTCCTGGGACAAGGCCTGGACGGTGCGGAAGGAATCCGGCGGCTGGTTCGATGAACTGGCCGACGAGGAGATCCTGGCGGCGCAGAAAATGCTGGCGGAGAAAGAAGGCGTGTTCTGCGAGCCGGCCTCCGCCGCGTCCATCGGTGGCGCCATGCGCGATATTCGCGCCGGTAAAATCGCCGAGGGCAGCACCGTGGTCTGCACGCTCACCGGCAACGGTCTCAAGGACCCGGACACCGCCATCGAGCAGTGCCGCGAGGACCTGCAAAAAGGCTCGCGCATGGTCACCATCGAGGCCGAGCTGGACGCCGTGCGCGACGCCATCGTTAATAATATGTGATGTCAACCCGGTTTACGTAACGACCCGGAGCGCGGCTTTTCAGCCGCGCTTTTTATTTGTTTTATCGCGACAAATTTTCTCTTGAACGATTGAGTTCCCGGCATTTTGCAATCTTTTTCCATTACCGGAAACCCGCGTTTTTCCAGCATTTCATTGCGCAAAGTCTGATCAAAAAAATGTCGACGATTTGACATCGGCACGCTGATCTTTAGGCTTTCGCATACCTTCTGCTGGGGAGACGAGAATGAGAAGCTCTATTATCAAAATGCCCGCGATGGGCTTGATCGCGGCATCCGCCGCCTTTGTACCCATGACCGCGCAAGCCGGCGCGGAACTCAGTGCCGGTGTTTGGTGGGTCTATCAGAATGTCACTAAATCCGATTTTACCTCGCCATCTTTCAGCGAGGAGCTGGATAACGAAACCGGCGGTAACTTCGCCGATCCATCCCTGATTATCTACGCCGACGACGACGGCAGTTACGGTCCGTGGCACTTCAGCGCTGAAACCCGTTTCGGTACCGGTTCCTTCACCAATACCGCCAGTAATAACAGTGGCGACAACATCGTCGTTCACAAGGCCTGGATCGGTTATGACGTAACCGACAACAGCAGCCTGAAAATTGGTAAAAGCCAGGTGCCCTTCGGCTGGAAAACCGTGAACTTCTGGCCCGGTGACGGCCTGGAAGGCGGTTACGGCGATCAGATGGACGTGGGCCTGAAATACAGCGCTGACGCCGAAGGCGGCATCCATTACGACGTCGCTTATTATCACCAGGACGACTGGGGCGAGGATTCCACCGACACCGTGGATGACAACGGCCACTGGGGCTCCAGCTCCAGCTACCGCAAAATCAAAACCGGCGTGGCGAACCTGGACTGGAACTTCATGGAAGGCCACACCGTGGGCGTATCCGCCCAGTACGGTCGCATGCAGGATCTGGCCGCCGCCGATGTCGCCAACCGCAACGACGAAGGTACCCACCAGGCCTACGACCTGCACTACATGTTCGAGAAGGGCAACTGGTCCGCCAAATACCGCTTCATTCACGCCGAGCGTGATTTCAGCGGTATGGACGCCTTCCTGGCCTCCGGCGACGCGCCGGCGGACGAGGAAGTGGAAACCCAGCGTCACGTGGCGGAATTGGGCTACACCCATAACAACTGGTTCTACTACGTGGACGCCGGTGTCGCGAGCACCGACACCGCCGGCAACGACGCCGACGACGTAACCTTCTACGCGCCGGGCGTGCGCTATCAATACGGCCCGGGCTGGATCTATCTCGAGTACCTGGGCTCCGACGGTGACATCGCCGCTTCCGGCGATATCTACGAGTCGGACTTCAACGCCCTCTACGTCGCTTTCGACTTCTACTTCTAAGCGACGGCACGTCGACCACCGGCCGGCCCTTCCGGGCCGGCATTCCGGGGTCCGGCGTGCACACGCATGGTTATCCACGCGGGTAATCATGCGTGTCCACTCCGGGCCGTTCCGTGCGGACCCGTTCTTTCTTGATTTCCCGATTCGGTCCGCGCATGACGCAATAGGAGTCATGCCATGAGCGTGGAATACGAAACAGACTATGAAGTAGGGCAGGATAATGTGCAGGTCCTGGGCATGGACCTGCACAATCCGGTCTTCTTCATCAGCGCGGTGCTGATCCTGGCTTTCGTGATCGGTACCCTGATTTTCCCTGAAAGCGCGAACAGCGCCCTGGCCGGTGCCAAAGGCTGGGCGATCGAAAACTTCGACTGGCTGTTCATGCTCGGCGCCAACATCTTCGTGGTGTTCTGCGTCGCCCTGATCTTCCTGCCGGTGGGGCGCATCCGCCTCGGTGGTCAGGACGCCAAACCCAGTTTCTCCACACTGTCCTGGTTCGCGATGCTGTTCGCCGCCGGCATGGGCATCGGCCTGATGTTCTGGAGCGTGGCGGAGCCCGTGGGCTACTACACCGACTGGTTCGGCACGCCGCTGAACGTGGACCCCAACACCCCGCAGGCGCTGGACGCCGCCCTGGGCGCGACCATGTACCACTGGGGCCTGCATCCGTGGGCGATCTATGGCGTGGTGGCGCTGTCCCTGGCGTTCTTCGCCTATAACAAGGGCATGCCGCTGACCATCCGCTCCGCCTTCTATCCGCTGCTCGGCGAGCGCTGCTGGGGCTGGGCCGGCCACATCATCGACATTCTGGCGGTGCTGGCCACCATCTTCGGCCTGGCCACCTCCCTGGGGCTGGGCGCCAAGCAGGCCTCCGGCGGCCTGCATTTCCTGTTCGACACGCCCAACGCCATCAACGTGCAGATCGCCATCATCACCGGCGTCACCGCCTGCGCGGTGCTGTCCGTGGTGCGCGGCCTGGACGGCGGCGTCAAACTGCTTAGCAACGTCAACATGGGGCTGGCGGCGCTGCTTCTGCTGTTCGTGATGGTGACCGGTCCCACCCTGCTGATCTTCACGTCCATGGGGCAGACCGCGGTCGACTACGTCACCAACTTCGTGCCGCTCAGTAACTGGGTGGGCCGCGAGGACCAGGGCTTCCTGCACGACTGGACCGTGTTCTACTGGGCCTGGTGGATTTCCTGGTCGCCGTTCGTGGGCATGTTCATCGCCCGGGTCTCCTACGGCCGCACCGTGCGGGAGTTCCTCACCGCCGTGCTGGTCGTGCCGACCGTGGTGACCATCGTATGGATGGCCACCTTTGGCGGCAGCGGCCTGGATCAGGTGGTTAACGGTGTCGGCCAGCTGGCCAACGGCATCGGTGAATCCTCCCTGGCCCTGTTCCAGATGCTGGAGCAACTGCCGCTGGCGGGCATCACCTCCTTCCTGGCCATCGTGCTGGTGCTGGTGTTC
>NZ_DJIO01000133.1:4312-69155 GCF_002433655.1 Thalassolituus sp. UBA6592
TCCTTTGGCTGTCCCCGCAGGCTGATGGACAGGGTGAACTGACCGAAGGCATCAGCAAAGCATCTCTGGCCATGTTCCAGATGCTGGAACAACTGCCAATGTAGGAAATCAGTTCCTTTATTGCCATCGTGCTGGTGCTGGTGTTCTTCATCACCTCCTCGGACTCCGGTTCCCTGGTGATCGACTCCATCACCGCCGGCGGCAAGCTGGACGCCCCGGTGCCGCAGCGCATCTTCTGGGCGGTCATGGAAGGCCTGATCGCCGGCGCGCTGCTGTTCGGTGGCGGCAAGCAGGCCCTGGACGCGCTGCAGGCCGGCGCCATCACCACCGGCCTGCCGTTCACCGTGGTGCTGCTGCTGATGTGCATCAGCCTCTACAAAGGGCTGTCCGCGGAACGCAAGATGCTCAAGGCGGCCGCCTGATCGGTCCCCCGAAGAGCATCAAGCAGCAATAGGCTGCACAAAGAAGGGCGCGTGAGAACGCGCCCTTTTTTTGTGTGATGACCCGTCCTGAATCAAAGCGGTAGGAGCGACTTCAGTCGCGATCAACACCGTTGCCTGCTTCATCGCGACTGAAGCGGAGTGCCGCNNCATCGTGCTGGTGCTGGTGTTCTTTATCACCTCATCTGACTCAGGTTCTCTGGTGGTGGATTCCATCACTGCCGGCGGTCTGACTGAAGCACCTGCAGCACAGCGTCTGTTCTGGGCCTGCACTGAAGGTGGCATCGCTATCGCACTGCTGGTCGGTGGTGGTTCTGCGGCGCTGGGCGCCCTGCAGGCCGGTGCGGTATCAACCGGTCTGCCATTCCACCATCGTGCTGTTACTGATGTGTGTGAGCCTGATCAAAGGCCTGAAAAACGAGCAGGACATTCAGCGCCTGACTCAGGTAGGCAAAAGCCGTGAAGCTTAAGCTGAGCGTGTTATAACCAACTAATAAAAAACGGGAGCATGGCTCCCGTTTTTTATTTCTGCTGATGAACATCAGCTGAGCTTTTTAATTGCCCTTTCAGCCTACTTTTTCAGCGGCTTCCGGATTGGCCAGCGGTGGCGGAGTGTTCAGCTCATGCTCAAAGGCTTTCAGGCGCTTATAAATCGACTGCAGCTCGACGATGGTGGTCCAGGAATTCACCAGATACTGGAAGGAGTTTTCCACCTGGTTAAAGGCATTCAGAATCCGCTGCATAATGCCCAGGGTAAAAGCACCGGCAATAATGGCTGGCGCCAGGGCAATCAGGGGTACGAACTGGCCGACATTAAGATAGCCGTAGCGCACCACGTTAAAGTACAGGTAGTTTTTATACAGGCGGAAATAATTTATGCGCACATAACCGAACAGTTCGCTCAGCGTATAAGGCTGAGCTCTGTGTTCGTTATCTTCGCCGTACACCAGCTCTTTACGGTATGCCGCTTCCACTTTCTGATTATTAAATTCCAGCCCCGGCAGTTTAATCCCGGCCAGTGCCAGCAGTCCGGTACCGAAGATAGACCAGATAATCGCCACAAATACCAGCGCCTGCGGCACTTCACCAATTAAAGGTAATTCGGTTACGTAGGACGACAGCCCCCAGAGAATGGGCAGGAAAGCGATCAGGGTCATGATGGAATCCAGAAAGGACACGCCAAGGGTTTCCATAATGGTAGCGAAGCGCATGGTGTCTTCCTGAATACGCTGCGACGCCCCTTCGATATGACGCACCTTATGCCAGTTGGCGGTGTAGTGCTCGTTCATAGCGGTACGCCAGCGGAACACATAATGGCTGACGAAGAAGCGGTTAAATACCGCAACAGCGACTGCCACCATGATAATGATGGCCACAGTACTGAGTTCTGCGTAGTACTCGCCAATGCCAATACTGCCAGGGTCGCCCAGCGCATTCTGAATCAGATCATAAAAGCCGCCGTACCATTCGTTGAGCATGACGCTGACCTGAACCTGAAACCAGGTAATAAAGACGATCAGCGCAGAACCGACCACCGACCATTTCGCCCAGCGGTTATCACGGGCAATGTACAGCCAGACACCACAGAACAGCCCATAAGCCACCAGCATGTATTGATAGAACCAGAAGTCCTGAGCACTGCCCTGAGCCGCGGCGAATGCAGCCTGAGCAGCATCATCGGCACCTTCCGCCAGCGCTTGCGGAAAGCTGAAACCAAACAGTCCGCCAAGGCTCAGGCTGTTGCCCATATCCTGCAGCACGCTGTACCAGCCAATGACGCAGAACAGCGCCCACACAGAAAAACTCAGAAACAACCATTTAGGTTTAGAGAAAAAGGAAGCGAACACGGGATACGTCCATCGGCAGAAGTTAGAGTTAACGGGCTATTAAGAGCACTGAGATTAACTCAGGTTTCATCAGCGGTGAAATATCTGCTTTGTTCAATCAATGTTATTCACCGGCCGGACCGCCAAACAAGCATACTCTGATGTAAACTGTGCATATCCGTTATTTTTCTATGGCCTTAGTGGTATGTGCGAACTTCTTGGCATGAGTGCCAACACCCCAACCGATTTATGTTTCAGTTTTACTGGCCTGACCCAGCGTGGTGGCAATACCGGCCCCCACAAAGATGGCTGGGGCGTGGCATTTTATGAAGGCAAAGGAGTGCGCCTGTTTCACGACCCAC
Source organism: Thalassolituus sp. UBA6592 (assembly GCF_002433655.1). Lineage (NCBI taxonomy): Bacteria > Pseudomonadati > Pseudomonadota > Gammaproteobacteria > Oceanospirillales > Oceanospirillaceae > Thalassolituus > Thalassolituus sp. UBA6592. Next base: position 6,941 of record NZ_DJIO01000133.1, read on the forward strand.
AGCCAAGCTTTTCCTCTCCGGTGGCTGAGCTGGTGCAGAGCTATCCGATTAAGAGTAAAACCGCGCTGTGTCATATCCGTCAGGCTAATGTTGGTGAAATCTGCCTCGCCAATACCCACCCGTTTGTGCGTGAGCGCTGGGGCCGGTACTGGGTATTTGCCCACAACGGTCAGATCCCAGACTTCAGTCGCCAGCCGGGTCCCTGCGAGCCTGTGGGTGAAACCGACAGTGAGAACATCTTCTGCGATCTGATGAACCGTATTCATCACACCCTGCCCCGTGACTCTATGCCGCAGCAGCTGGCCGCGGTTCTGGTCGAGCTGGCGGAGGAGTACGCAGCGCAGGGCGTATTTAATTGCCTGCTGAGCAATGGCAACTGGCTGTTTACTTATTGCTCCACCAAAATGGCCAGCATTACCCGCCGTGCACCTTTTGGCCCGGCACAGTTAAAAGACGCTGACGTTACCGTCGATTTTGCATCCCAGACCACGCCCGCCGATGTGGTCAGCATCATTGCCACCGAACCGCTTACGACAGACGAAGCCTGGGACGTGTACCAACCCGGTGAGTGGAAACTGTGGGAAGAAGGGGAAATCGTAGCGCACGGCTACAGACAGCTTTAAACAAGGCTGTTGAAAGAAAGCCTATATAAGAAGACCGGTGGCATTACACCACCGGCGAATCTTTTACATCCATCTCCTGCATCAGCCATTCCTTAAAGGCTTTCATCCCCACAGTCAGTGGTCTGTGCTTACGGTACACCAGATAAAAAGCTTTATGACTGTCGAGGGGAATATCAAAGGGAATCACCAGGCGCCCGGACTCCACTTCCCTTGAGGTCAGAGTGATGTCCGCCAGCGCCACACCGAGATTATCCAGCGCCGCCGCAGTGGCCAGGTGGCCGTTGGATACTGCCAGTGAATTCTTCGGCTTCATAAACCCTGCGCCAGCCAGCTCCAGCCAGTCATCCCATTCGTGCTTGCGGCTGCTGACGTAAATCAGCGTGTGATGTTTCAGATCACCCACCTGCTTCAGCGGGTGCGGTCCACGCATCAGCACCGGGCTGCACACAGGCACCAGCATCAGGCTGCGCAGAAAGTACATCTCAATGTCTTTCCAGTCGCCATTACCGAAATACACCGCCATGTCCGTATTGGAGCGGCTGAAGTCGATCAGACCCAGTGAGGTAGTGATCTGCAGTTCGACATCCGGGTACAGCTCCTGAAATTTACTCATGCGTGGCATCAGCCAGCGAATCAGGAAGTTCGGCGCCACACTGATGTTGACCACATTGGTATCCAGATTGGAGGTCAGGCGCTGGGTTGCCACTTCTATTTCATCCAGCGCATGTTTCACCGCCACCAGATATTGCTCTCCTGCACCAGTGAGTTCTACTTTACGTTTAGAACGGTTAAACAGTGATACACCCAAGTATTCTTCAAGCGTTTTAATCTGGTGACTGACCGCCGAAGCCGTCACTGCAAGCTCGTCCGCAGCGGCTACAAAGCTGGTGAGACGGGCGGATGCCTCAAACATACGCAATGAGTTAAGAGGAGGTAGTCGACGCATGGTGTTTTTTCAACTGATTAGATTTTCTCATCATTCTGCTTAGAAAGCTTCGCTTTTTCAAGCAGGCCATCGCGGCTATTCTGTAATCGTTGAATAAATCAACACAAATCAATACGACGAACGGTTAAACAACCCGAACGATTAAACAACCCTCAGGAGTTACCCAAATGAAAGACGACGTTAAATTGAATGCATTCGGCGAAGTAGACGTAGACTACTACATCGATCTGGCGAAAAAACAACGCGCACAGGTTGTTGCTGAAATGTTTGCAGCTGCCGGTTCTTGGTTCGCTAAACTGCTGCACGTTAAAGCAGACGCTCAAATGGGCAAAGTGGCTCACTAAGAGCTGTTTGTGCCAGGTTGTTCTGGTACAGAGTAAAAGCGGCCAGAGGTGCCGTGCGCTGGGGAAGCAGCAAACCTCCATGTAAGTAATAAGAAATTCGTAACGGGTGAACGCGGCAAAGGACGGGGAATTCAGTACCTGCACCAGCCCTTCCCGTTACCGGAACATCACTCCGCCCTTCTCTGAATACCTTTTTTCATCAAACATCCTCTTTCCGTCTCCCACGACAGACCTGTATGTATGGTCAGAACTGCCCTGCGTATGCTGAAAGAGCAGCTGTTGATAAAAGGCATTGTTTGTTCGGTTTTGCCTAACAAGCTGTTCGGCTGACTATCTGTCTCTAATGCTGCAGTATTGCTTCTTTATTCTATACTTTATAGAACTTCTGACGGCCAATAACGTATGTGGAAACGTTTGAGCAAAGGTGTATTGCCGCCCTTTGCTCTCCGCCGGTGTTCCGTCTGACAACATTTAAGGAGATATCCATGAGCGGTTTTTCTGACATTCCTGTGTGGAATAAAGCAGACGCCCTGACACGCCTGATGAACAATCAGAACCTGCTCGACCGGGTAACCGATCTGTATCTGTCCAGCACCCCATGCCTGCTGGATAAACTTAAACAGTCTGTCACCCAGAATGATCTGAGCGCCGCTCAGTCAGAAGCACATACCCTGAAAGGTGCCAGCGGCAATATTGGTGCAGAGCAGATGATGGCGTTATTCGCTGCCATTGAAGCTGCTGCGAAAGAACAGCATGAAGATGAAATTCAGTCTCTGGTTGAACAGCTCGACAGCATGTACCAGACCCTGGAGCACGAATTGCGTCAATAATAACCAATGGATTGGCAAGACCGTCAACAGGGTTGACGCGCATCATCTTTTAACGGTTTTCTGACCGTAATCTGCAACCTTATTCATTCTATAGTTACCTATCCGTTTCACAGGCCGTCTCACTGACGTCAGCCGCAGACAGAAACACGAGAGGAAACTATGGCGTCCAGCAATACCGCCTACCGTTCAGTCACCGCTCTGGTGGGCGATATTATCCGCCTGAAGGTAGCGGTTCCCGCCGCCGGAGAGATCACTCAGGTCAGACTTAACGACCTCGCCACTGTGCGTCAGGGACAGATCAGTCGTCTGGCGCAGGTGATCGATATCCGCGACGAGCAGGTATCCCTGCAGGTATTCGATGGCTGTAAGGGCTTATCCACAGACGCAGAGGTTTTCTTTCTTGGTCACCCGATGCAAGTGACCTTCTCCGATAATATCCTTGGCCGGATTTTCGACGGCAAAGGTAATCCCAGCGATAACGGCCCCAGTCTGCAGTTTGATCCGAAAACGGAAATTAATGGCCCGACGGTCAATCCCATGCGCCGCGCGCTGGCGTCGCGCATGATCCGCACCAATGTGCCCATGATCGACGTTTTTAATTGTCTGGTAGAAAGCCAGAAAATTCCGATTTTTTCCGTCGCCGGCGAGCCCTTTAATCCCTTTCTGGCGCGAATCGGCAGCCAGGCCGATGCCGATATTATTGTCTTTGCCGGATTGGGGCTGGGTTTTGACGATTTCTATTTTTTCCGCAAAAGCTTTGAAGATTCCGGCACCTTTGCCCGCACCGTGATGTTTGTGAATCAGGCATCGGATTCGGTGGTGGAGCGTCTGTTAGTGCCGGATATGGCACTGACCGTGGCGGAACGCTTTGCCGTGGAAGAAGGCAAACGGGTGCTGGTGTTAATGACAGACATGACTGCCTATGCCGACGCGTTAAAAGAAATCGGCATTGCCAATGACCGTGTTCCGTCCAACCGCGGCTACCTCGGCGACCTGTATTCCCAGCTGGCGCGGCGCTATGAAAAGGCCTGTGATTACGCCCGCGGCGGTTCGGTCACCATTCTTACTGTCACCACCATGCCCGGCAACGATGTCTCGCATCCGGTGCCGGACAACACCGGCTATATCACCGAAGGTCAGTTTTATCTGCATAACGGCGAGATCGACCCGTTCGGTTCGCTGTCACGGTTAAAACAACAGGTGATCGGCAAACAGACCCGCGACGATCACTCGCAGGTGATGAACACTATGATCCGCCTGTATTCCGGTGCGGAAGAAGCGCGGCAGAAGCAGGCCATGGCGTTTGAATTAAGTGACTACGATGAACAGCTGCTGGCCTTTGGTGAACTGTTCCGCACACATTTTATGCAGCTGGATGTCGACCTGCCGCTGGAAAAAGCCCTCGACCTTGGCTGGCAATTAATGGCGCAGTGTTTCTCTGCCGACCAGCTGCTGATGAAAGCCGAACTGATTCAGAAATATTATCCCTCTGCTCAAAACAGGGACGACTACAAAAACGATCAGAAAAATAAACAGGGGCAGACTGCCTGATGGCGCGCCTGCTGTTATCCAAAAGCGAGCTGCTGGCTGAGCGCCGCAGACTGGCAGCCTATCAGCGTTTTCTGCCGTCGCTGCAGATGAAACGGCAACAGCTGATGGCTGCAGTGAATGACAGCCGCCGCCGTCTGCAGCAGGGACATCAGGCTCTGCAGCAGACACAGACATTTGTCGCCAATGAACTGCCGCTGCTGGCTGATACCTCCCTGCAACTGGATGCCCTGCTGACGGATAACGGCACCGACTACCACACCGTTAATATTGCGGGGGTACGTATTCAGCAGGTCGCCCGGGTAAATATTGATCTGCCGCTGCCATCACTGCTGACCCGCCCGGCCTGGGTATTATCGCTGCAACAGAAACTGGCCGATGCCGTAACTCAGTTACGTCATAACGAAGCGGAAGAAAAAGCGTTGCAACGCCTTAACCATGAACTCACCCGCGTAACGCAACGGGTAAATCTGTTTGAAAAAGTGCTGATTCCCGAAGCTCAGGGCAATATCCGTAAAATTCAGATATTCCTCGACGATAAAGCCCGTGAAGCTGTGGTGACCTCCAAGATTGCCAAAAAGAAAAATCTGGAGAAGTCCGCATGAGCATCAGCCGCTTTTATAAAGTCAGCATTGCTGGCGCTCAACACGACGAGGACCGCATTCTCGATCAACTGCAGAACTTTGGCCGCCTGCACATTATCAGCGGCCAGCACGGCAGCAGCGAAGAAAGCGCCGAAGCTGCTTCCAGCCACGACAAGCAGACCCGCGAAGCGCTGCTGTATCTCGGTCAGGCACCGGAGCCAAGCCGGCCACTGAGCCGCTGGCCGGTTCATCACCGCGACAAACCCATGCGCCAGCGGGTGCAGGAACTGGTGGATACCACGCTGCGCAACCGCGATGCATTACGTCAGGTCAGCGACACCATCGATGCCTTAAAAGAGCGGATTAAAGTGCTGCGCCCATGGGGCGATTTCACCTTGCCGCCGGACACCTGTGTGGAGCATTTCCGCCTGTGGTTTTATCTGCTGCCGGTGAATAAACGGGCCGTGCTGGATAATCTTGAACTGCCCTGGCAGATCGCCGGACGCAATGCCCGCCATTATTATCTGATTCTGATCAGCGCAGACGAACCGGATAAAAATCTGCTGCCGGTGGAACGTGAACACCTCGGGTCACTGTCATTACAGACGCTGGAAGAAACGTTGGAAATGCGTGAAGCCGAACGCGAAGATCTGGAATCAGAGCGTCAGCGACTATCGCGTTTCCGCCTGTTGTTGCAGCAACAATTGCAGGCGGCCAATGACCTTGCTATGCGCCAGTTTGTAAAAAGCCAGACCGCGAAACAGGAACAGATATTTACCCTGCAGGGCTGGTTACCGGCGGCTGATATTGCGCCTTTAAAAACTCTGGCGACACAGCAGGGTTTTGCCTTCGTCGCGGAAAACCCTGCCGCCAATGAAAACCCGCCCACCCTGCTGCAACCGGCCAGAGGCTTTGCTCCCGGAGCCATGCTGGCCAGCATTTACCAGTTACCCGGTTACCGCAGCTGGGACCCGTCGGTGCATCTGTATCTGTCGTTCGCGCTGTTTTTTGCCATGATTTTATCCGATGCCGGCTACAGCCTTATTCTGCTCGCTGTGCTGTTTTTACTGCGTAAAAAACTGGCAGCCAATAACGGTGTGCGCGATCTGCTGCTGACTTTATTTACCAGCGCAACGGTATGGGGGGTGATGGCCGGCAGTTATCTCGGCTTTGATATTAACAGCATCGACAAAGCCCCTGCTGTTCTCAAACAGCTGAACGTTATTCACCTCGATCATTACAGTGCCATGATGACCATTTCGGTTGTCGTCGGCATCAGCCATATTGTGCTCGCCCAGCTGAGCCTGTGGTGGAGCAGGCGCCACGAGCTGTCACAGGTTTTCATCCGCTCAGGCTGGCTGGCCATCATTGCCGGTGGCACGGCTTTCTGGCAATCACTGCCACCTGTCGTCAGCACCATTCTGCTCAGTGGCGGCGCGCTGGCTGTTGTCACTGGCAGCACACTGACTGCCATAAAAGCAGATAACGCTGAGCATCCGGGGCATGCTGTCAGCGCAGGCACGCGTCTGTTGTCTGTAGCCAAAGGCGTGATGGCACTGACCGGTGCCAGTGGTTTATTCGGCGATATTTTAAGTTATATGCGGCTGTTTGCACTCGGGCTGGCCAGTGCTTCGCTGGGGCTGACCTTTAACAGTCTGGCCAGTCAGGCGCTGCACGCCTCCCCCGGTATCGGCATCGTTTTTGCCGCGCTGATCTTTTTGCTTGGTCACAGTGTCAATCTGGGACTGGCCATTATGAGCGCCACAGTACACGGCCTGCGTCTGAATTTTATCGAGTTTTATAACTGGGGCGATCCCGGGGAAGGTTACGCCTACAGCCCTTTCCGTTATCAGGCCAGGCTGGCGGCTGAAAGACACGAGCCGTAAGGCTCACATTATGGAGAAAAGAACATGAATGAATGGGTACAGGCTATGGGCTGGAGCGGAATTTTCGCTCCGGTTGCGCTCGGTGCAATCGGCAGCGTTATGGGCTGCGCCATCGCCGGACAGGCCGCCATTGGCACCATGACGCAGACAGATTCCGGTTACGGCCGGGTAATTGGTCTGTCGGTGCTGCCCTCCTCCTTTGTTATTTACGGCATTGTTTTAATGTTCACCCTGCAGCGCAGTGTTGATGAACTGAATGCCGGTGGTTTATTCGGCATAGGTATTCTTGCCGGTCTGGCGCTGATGTTTACCGGTATCTGGCAGGGCCGCAGCTGTGCCTCGGCGATTAATGCTTCGCGCGAAAAACCGGAGATTTTTGCTTTATCGATAGCCCCCGCGGCGATTGTCGAAGGCTTCGGTGTCTTCGTCTTTATTTTTGCTCTGGTACTGTCCGGCAGTCTGCCTTCTGCTGCAGGAGGTGCGCTGTGAGTAAAGATCATCCGGAGGTCATTTCATCCGGTATCGATGCTCTGGTCGCCAGACTGCATGACGACGGGGTAAAAGCCGGACAGGACGAAGCCAACAAGCTGAAAGAAGCAGCCCGGCGCGATGCTGCCCGCATCCGTCAACAGGCAGAAAACGAAGCAGCGGAAATTCTCGAAAATGCCCGTCGCCAGACTGAAACTGAACGCCGTGCCGCAGAAGAAGCTTTGCAGGTAGCGTTCCGCGATATGGTGCTGGATATGAAAAACCAGTTGCTGTTGCGTCTGTCGGATATTTTTAAACAGCGGGTGCAGGACAGCATGGCCGATCAGAAGTTAATAGAGCAGATGATCGTCGAAGCCGTTGGTCGCTTAACCGGCAAACAGATTTCGGCGGAGGCCGGACAAACCCGCGTACTGGTTGCCGAAGAGCTGCTTGATATTGCCGCCATCCGCGATAATCCACAACAAGCCACCAGCGGTCCTCTGGCCAATATCGCCTTTCATCTGCGCGACGAGCTGCTCGCCAGCGGCGTGGAATTAATGCCTGCGCGGTTAAAAAACAGCAACGGGGAAAATGTGCTGCGCATCGAACTGAACGACGGCCAGCTGGCGATGGATATTAACGCCGAAACAGTATCGCAATTATTGATGAGTTACCTGCAGCCAAGATTTCAGGCGATTCTCGAGGGAGTTATCCGCTAGTGAAAGAGCATGATCCGTATCTGACGCTGTTGTGCAGCCTGCCGGGATTTGATGCGTTATTCGCGCATAAAATCGCGCCGCTGTCGCGCCTGCGTCTGGATCAGCATTTGCTGCAGCTCAGCGCAGAGCACCGCACACAACTGCAGGCGGTGGAGCAGATTCTCAGTTTCAGCCGCTGGCCGGCAGACATCAGCAGCGACCTCGCTCAATCCCGCATTCAGTCTCTGCTGACTGCTGTCGGTGATCCGCGGGCGAAGCAGCTGACGGAAGACATGCTCGATCTGTATGCCGTTAATAATGCACTTACCCTGCGTCACAGCCGCGAGGAATACGCCAGTCAGCCACCCCGGTTTATCTGGTGCCACAGCCGTTTCCGTAAACAAATTGAACAACACTGGCAGGATGCAGATTTTGGCCTTGGCCATTATTTCCGCTGGATTACCGAGGTCAGTGAAGCTTTGCAGCAGAACCAGTTACTCGCTGCACAGAAGAAATTTTCGGCCAGTGTGTGGGCGCATCTGCTGCGTCAGCGGCCGGAAGATGAATTCGGTTTCTTCGCAGTGGTGATCTACGTGCTCAAATGGACTTACGCCGATCACTGGAGTCGCGCCGGTAGTGAACAGGCCGGTCAGCGCTTTGCGCAATTAGTAAACAGTTATCAGAAGAATCAGCCGGGTGCTGTCTCTTCGACCTTTCAGCAGGAGTTATCTGCATGACGGAATCCGTCTCTCAACTGCCGGTCAGTGCGCGCATTGTTGCCGTGCAGGATGACCTGGTCACCATCGAGCGGGTGGCGCTGGCTGATGGCAGCAAAAAGCCACTGATGAAAAATGAAGTGGTATACATCCTGCCCAGCCGCAAAACGGCAGACGGTCGGCAGGAATGGTTAAAAACAGAAATTCTGCGGGTAAACGGCGAGCGTGCCGACGCCCAGGTGTATGAAAGCACCGGCGGAGTCGGCGTTGGTGATCCGGTTATTCAGAGTGGTGAAATGCTGTCGGCGGAACTCGGCCCCGGCCTGCTGGGCATGGTCTATGACGGTCTGCAGAATCCACTGGAATCTCTGGCGGTTTCTTACGGTACCTTTTTGCCCCGCGGGGTGGAAATGGCCGCCCTCGATGAAGAAAAGCACTGGCCCTTCAAAGCGCTGATGAAAGAAGGCGACGAAGTTCATGCCGGTGACCGTCTGGGGACCGTTGCGGAATCGCATTTTGAACACGCTGTTATGGCGCCCTTTGATCTGCACGGCAGCTGGACCGTCGACTGGATTATGCAGGGCAGTTTCACCGTGCGCGATGCGGTTGCGCAGTTATCCTGTAACGGCGAAACCCGCCAGATTCAGCTGCGTCAGCGCTGGCCAATCCGCCAGCCGGTGAGCCGTGCACTGGTGCAGCAGCAACGCGCCAGCCGCGAATATCCACAGACACCGCTGACCACCACACTGCGTCTTGTGGATACTTTTTTCCCCATCGCCAAAGGCGGTATGGGCTGTATTCCGGGGCCCTTTGGTGCCGGTAAAACCGTGTTGCAGGGATTGATCGCACGCTATTCGGATGTGGATATTGTGATCGTGGTTGCCTGTGGCGAACGCGCCGGTGAGGTGGTGGAAACCATCAAAGAGTTTCCGGAAATGAGTGACCCGAAAACCGGCGGCACACTGATGGACCGCACCATCATTATCTGTAATACCTCATCCATGCCGGTGGCCGCGCGGGAAACCTCGATTTATATGGGCATGACACTGGCTGAATATTATCAGGCCATGGGCTATGACGTACTGCTGATCGCCGATTCCACATCACGCTGGGCGCAGGCCATGCGCGAGACCTCCGGACGTCTGGAAGAAATTCCCGGCGAAGAAGCGTTTCCGGCTTATCTCGATTCATCGATTAAAAATGTTTACGAACGCGCCGGTGTCATCCAGCGTCAGGATGGCTCAGGTAAAACCGGCACGCTGACCATGATAGGTACCGTGTCACCGGCCGGGGGGAACTTCGAAGAGCCGGTTACCCAGTCAACGCTGAGCACGGTAAAAACATTTCTGGGGCTGTCGTCAGAGCGTGCTTACAAGCGTTTTTATCCGGCGGTAGATCCGTTGATTTCCTGGTCACGTTATTTTCCCCAACTGGCAGACTGGTTCAGTAAAAACCTCGACAGTAATTGGGTAAACCGGGTGAAAGCCTTGCGTGAACTGCTGGAAAAAGGCGAAGAAATTAACCGCATGATGCAGGTCACCGGAGAGGAAGGGGTTACCGCCAGCGACTTTATTGTCAGTCAGAAAGCACAGTTACTGGATATGGTGTATCTGCAACAGGATGCCTTCGACGCCGTTGATGTATCGGTACCGATGGAACGTCAGCAGGCGCTGCTGAAGCTGGTTGAGCAGGTCATTCAACATACGCCGGCCGATCACCCGGCAGAAACGGACGGCGGCAAATCCGCGTTGCGCGATTTTTATACGCGCCTGACCGGTAAATTAAAAAACCTGAATTATGCCGCCTGGCAAAGTGGTGATTACCTGCGTCTGGAACAGGAAGTTATTACCATGCTTGCCGCACCAGCGGATGCTGACGATACTGTCGCCACACAAACGACAGAGGAAGACGCCGGTTGATACCTGCAGAACAGATACTGGCTTTTATCACCGCATCGGTCTTACTGGCACTGGCGCCCGGGCCGGATAATCTGTTTGTGGTCACCCAGTCAGCTTTGTACGGCGCGCGCAAAGGCGTGTTGATTACTCTGGGCTTATGCACCGGGCTGATTTTTCACACCGGGCTGGTCGCCTCTGGTATCGCCGTTATATTTCAGACCTCGCAACTGGCATTTACCCTGCTGAAAACCGCCGGGGCTGCGTATTTGCTGTATCTGGCATGGCAGGCATTACGCAGTTCCGCTGAACCCGGTCAGACAACAGACAGGGGGCACGCTGCTGCACACCAAACCGATGCACCGGCGGCTTTCGCTCTATACCGTCGCGGCATTCTGATGAATATCACCAACCCCAAAGTGTCGTTGTTTTTCCTCGCCCTGCTGCCGCAGTTCACGGTGCCTGCCAATGGCCATCCGGGCTTACAGATGATGATGCTGGGTGGAATTTTTATTCTGGTGTCGCTGGTTCTGTTCTCACTGTTCAGCCTGTTTGCCGCGGCGGTTAAAAACCGCCTGTTTGCCAGCCCGCGTCATTCGTTGTGGCTGCAGCGCATTGCCGGAGGTGTCTTTATTGCCATGGCCCTGCGCCTGCTGATTACTGAACGCTCCTGACATATAGCTGTTAAAGCATGTCAGCGGGATTCAGAAAAATTTAACATTCCGCCAGTAAGCTGCGCCCTCCCAATCGCCCGACATCCGGACGAGACTGCCAGGACCCGCATGCTATGACCTCTGACACCCGCTCCACCTTCAACACGTTGCCACGAACCCTGTGCCTGGCTGTTGCCCTGACCATTGCCCCTCTTACTATTGCCCCATTGGCCATCGCCCCGGCATTTGCTCAGACTGCTATGGCGGCAGATGCGCATAACGATGTTCACAATCAGGAAAGCCACGATCAGCATCAGCACGAACACCAGCCAGAGCACCAACAAGGTAACCAGCACACAGAACAGGCGGATCAGGACTGGCGCCAGGCCATGGAAGCAGGGCAATCCGTCGGCATTGACGGTCATGGACTTAAAATCAGCGATATTTCCCTCACCTACCCGGCCAATGAACAGGGACAACATCTGCCGGATCTGCGGGTTACCCTGACCAATACATCCGATCAGCCCATCGCCAACGCGGAACTGGGCGCGCGTCTGTATATTCCGGGGCGGGCAACGCCGGTGGTCGACAGTGAAGCCAGCGATGCTTTTCACGTACTGTTCCGCAATCAGCCGTTGCAGCCGGGCGACAGCCGCCGGATGCAGATCGATATTGAAATTCCCCACAGTGGTTGGTGGGTTTCGGCGGATATTCTCAACGCCAAACAACGTCAGCTGATTTTAAAAGTGGACAGTGCGGCAGTGGTTGGTGAACAACACCAGCATGGCCACAGTGAAACGACCTTCGCCGGACTGGACGTGCATTCCGGACTGGATACCACGGATTACCGCCGGGCTCCGGCCGATGTTGTGCTACCGTCGGAACAGGCATTACGCCAGGCGTTTACTGCCGGGCAGAATATCGCTCTGAATAACGACAAGCTGCAGATTTCGGATATCCGTTTTAACTGGACGCAGGATGACAGAGGTAATTTCTACCCGGATATCCGCGCGACAGTGCGCAATATCTCAGCCGGAACAGTCTCTCAGGCGCGTCTGCATGCTCAGGTCTATGCAAGCTCAGACGTGCAAAGCGGGAGCGCCTTACCACTGATCGATACTTCGGCGCGGCCTATGTCCATTGGCCCTGTGTATGCGTTTTTCGGCGAGTATGGTCTGGAATCCGGCGATGCGACCCGGGTCAGTCTGGTGATGGTCAATAAAAGCGATCTGCAGCGCTGGCAAAAGGCATTAATGCAAAGCAAAGAACCTCTGCAGCTGGTGTTACAGGCAGACCATTTATCCGGGGGAATGGACCGTAAACTACCGTCGGTATCACAACCCTTTTCACTGTTAGCGGCAGAGTAACAACGCACTGATACACTGAAATAAAACGCAGCTTAAGCACTGGCCGGTTTACGGCTGCGGCTTTTCGCACTGGTTTTGCGGGCTGTTTTGCGGGTTGTCTTGCTGCCTGTCTTTGTTGCGGTTTTAGTGGCTGATCTGGCACCTGATCCTGACGACCGTTTGCGGCGGAACGAAGGTGCCGGGGTATTAATGCCATGGAAGGCCTGAGTATCCAGCTGACTGGTGGTATTCACCAGTCCGTGCAGGGATGTCAGCATGGGCTGCATAAAATCATCATATTTCAGTGCCCGCTCACTGATGTCGTTCAGTTGCCTTTCCCAGTGCGCCGTCATATCCGGCACGCTGGTTTCTTCCGGCAGGGATTTTATAAAGGCTTTGCCGAGATCGGTGGCGCGGATATTTTTACCTTCCCGGTGCAGAAACCGGCGTTTAAATAACAGCTCGATAATGCTCGCCCGGGTGGCTTCGGTACCCAGGCCATCGGTATCTTTCAGCACCTTTTTCAGCTCATTATTTTTGACGAAGCGGTTGATACCCGTCATCGCCGCCAGCAAGGTTGCATCAGTAAAAGGCGCCGGTGGCTGGGTGTGTTTTTCATCAATTTCAGGCTCGCCACTCCACAGAGTCTGGCCCTTGTTTAATACAGGCAGCTTTTTACCGTCATCTGCTTCCCTCTCACCCGCCCCCCCATCATTTCTCGCACTTTTTACCAATGCCTGCTTCCACCCAGGCTGTATAACTTCACGTTCACTGGCGGTAAATACGCCTCCAGCAATGGTCAGCGTCACTTTGCTATCGGCATATATAAAGGGTGGATAAAACTGCAGCAGATACTGGCGGGCAATCATGCCGTACAGTTGTTTTTCGGTGAGACTGAGGCTGCTGAAACCGCTGCCTTTTTCTGTGGGGATTATCGCGTGGTGCGCTTCAACCTTACTGTCGTTCCAGGCTTTACTGCGCAGGGATAAATCCGCCGAGGTAATTACACCGCTCAATTTTTCGTCGTTATTGCCAATGGCATTCACCACCTGCTGACGACGGCTGTAATGATCGTTGGGCAGATAGCGGCAATCAGAACGCGGATAAGTAATCAGCTGATGTTTTTCGTAAAGATTCTGACAGGCATCCAGCACCTGTTTAGCACTTAGGCCAAAAGCTTTACCGGCTTCAATCTGCAGGCTGGAAAGGTTGTACGGCAGCGGTGCATTCTGCTGCTTCTGTTTGCGCTCAACGTCGTCCACCTGGGCGGGCTGCTGGCGGATACGCCCGGCCACGTTTTCTGCCAGTTTGGGATTTAATACCCGACCGTCTTCATCCTGATGGGCGGCACAGGCCTCGCTCGGCTGCCACTTCGCGTAAAACGCCAGCGGGCTTTCAGCAGACAGATGAACAGCCGCTCGCACTTCATAAAACAGACGGCTGATAAAATCGGCGATCTCATTATCGCGGCGCACCACCAGCCCTAATACCGGTGTCTGCACACGTCCCACCGACAACACCGAGGTTAATCCACCCTGCCGGCCCTTAATGGTACAGGCACGGGTTAAATTAATACCGTACAGCCAGTCCGCCCGCGAACGGGCCAGCGCCGACACCGACAGCGGAATAAATTCACTGTTGGCTTTCAGCTGCTGTAACGCCCGGCTGACCGCCTGCGGATTAAGATCGCTGATCAGCAGACGCTGAGTCTGATTACGCTTGGCAGCCGGGACTTTTAAATAGGCGATAACTTCATCGACCAGCAGCTGACCTTCGCGATCCGGGTCACCGGCATGGACCAGCTGATCGGCTTCTTTTACCAATTTGCGCAGTACGCTGAGCTGTTTGCGGGTTTTCGCTTTCGGCTGCAGCTGCCACTCATCAGGAATGATCGGCAGTACATCCAGCCGCCAGGATTTATACGACGGGTTGTACGCCTCAGGCTCTGCCTGTTCCAGCAAATGCCCGATACACCAGCTCACCACATCGCCATTGGCAGCGCGGATAAAGCCGTCACCTTTGCTGTGTGGTTTGGGAAGAACCGCGGCGATAGCACGGCCAAGACTGGGTTTTTCGGCAATAAACAGACGCATGGCAGCTCTGACATATACTGTACAAATTGCCAGTATATGTCAGACATACGGAATTACAACGCGCTTGGATCAGAAAAATCTCTGCACCATGCGACTGACGAAACTGCCCTCGATCGCACGGCGTACAAAAGGAATGTAGTCTTTATCATCTCTCTGGATGTGATTGGTCAGCCAAAGACCAATATCAGAGCGTACTTCCCGTGCCACCCGCACAGGCTCTTCACCTTGCTTGAGTCGTTTGTCATAACTGAGCGCCCGCCGCTTAAACGCTTCGTGCACCTGAGCGTGGGCATCCAGCACCGGATAGCGTCCGCGTTCCATCAGGGTTTCTTCAAAGGCATTGTGGGATATCGAGTAGTCGATCAGGGCGTGAACAACCGCCTGAATCGCCCCCGTATTGTTTTCTTTGATCGCGTGATCCACTTCGACCAGGTAGTCGAAGATGCGCTGATGCTGCTTATCGATCACATCGATACCGGTTTCGTATTCAGAACTCCAGCGGAACTGCTGCGACACCATACCTGCTCTCCTGTTGGTTCAGTCAGATATAAGTATCAGCAGGATGCATTCCATTTCATAAAGACTTTAAAATCAAAGACTTATAAATTTTCATCGGAAGAATTGTGGGATCTGCGACAGGACAGAAAAGTCAGGTTATTAACAAAATTATCTAAAAAAACGGCAGCCTGTACAGCTGGCTGCCAAATCAACACGACAACAGATCAGCCAGCGCTCGCCGAATCCTTTTCAGGCAAGTGCTGGCCATTACAGGCTCGAGTCTTTCTGCTCGATTACTACAGGCTGGCCAGGGTGCGGTCTGACATGATTTCTTCGTACATTTTGGTGATGTCGTTCATTTTCCACAGAATCGACTCTGTGGTGACAGCGATCACCGTCGGAACATAACGTCCGTTCTCTTCCAGACGGAAACCGTTCTGCGAGAAATGCCACTGTGAACTGACTTTCGACAGCGCATCAACGACTTCACTGGTGTTGATATCGGACGCACTTAACTTCTGCAATGATTCGTCGAACAACGCAATCGACTGCTGAAATTCTTTGTGCGCAGTTTCAGTGTCCACGCGCCAATACATAGCTACGTAGGCTTTGGCGATACGCTGCGACAACATGCGCTGGCGACCGGAGATATTCACCAGCTCAGCACTTGGCACATTGGCATACTCAGCGATGGCGACCACCACATCGTTACAGGCTTTCAGCAGATCGCGGTTTTCAGCCATAAAGCCTTCAATGCCCTCACGGGATGGGGTACTGAGCATACGCAGTCGATGCTGATACCAGATATTCTGCACCCGCGTCAGACGACGGGTAATTTCTTTGGTCGGCGCATAATCCACCAGCGCTGCCAGGCGCTCTTCAAAGTGGCCGGCACTGTCATCCAGCTGCTTCTGCGCCTGATCGGTTTTGATATCGGCACCAATCATCAGATAGCTCTTCATCATGCGCTGGGACAGCATGCGCTGACTGCCGGAAATATTGATGGCTTCGGCGTCGTTCATGGCGAACACCAGATTGGTTCCGCCAAACAGGCACACCAGTAACAGGATAAGTGTTGTAAGAACCTTCATAGTCATCTCCTGAGCTCGGGTTCAGGATCACTCAGAGATGCCAGCAGGCTTAACAGGCAGGGATGACACAACAGTAAGACATGACCACGCCGCTCTTCTGAGTGATCGGCGTTGATCATGTAATTCGGGAAAGTCTGCGCCTTTGCAGACTGATGGTTAAAAGGTAGCAAAGCCCCACAAGAGTTCAACGTGTGAGTGAAAAATAAACAACCCGGGTGATGACATAGGTGACAATAACAGGGGTTTTAAACGGCCAGATATAGTAATAACCCTACGATTACAGGGTATAAATACTCTGTATTTACCTTTCAGGCATTCAGAGTGCGTAGTTAATTGACGGTTTGAACACATTAAAGGAACAATCATTCAGTAAAACCCGCTTTTCCGTCTGTACTGTAACCCACCCCCGTAAACACGTTTCTGAGCGTAACCAACACGGACAGAAGGGTCAGCTTCTGTCCATGACCAGCCACATCTCATATCCGCCGCTCGGCGGCAATCCGTTATCAGCATGCGCTTCCCTATGTCCGTTCGTTACTGGCAGAATGCTCATGAACCACAACCGGGCGAGATAACAGGGAGACGTTATGTATTGGCAAGAGGAATACCAGCGCAAGTGCATTTCCGCTGATCAGGCAGTGGAGCAGATTATCGATATCAATAATCTGATTCTGGGCATGAGTATGGCCATGCCACCGGCGCTGATTCAGGCACTGGCAAGAGGCTTCCGCGATGACAGGCTACCGCCCTTTAATATCTATTATATGCACGGCAGCGAAGCCTTCGGTGAGCACTTACTGACGGAAGAGCTGAGCGGCAGATTTACCCCCCGCTGCCTGTTTCTCAGTGGCCATGATCGTAAAGCCATCAATGCTCTCAGCAATAAACGCTGGGTGGAATTTGTCCCGGCCGCCTTTCACCATGTGGGTCGCCTGCTGACCGAACAGATTGAACCGGACTGCTTTATGGTGACGGTGTCACCCATGGACCGTCACGGTTATTTCAGCCTCGGCACCAACGCCGATTACGGCGCCTCTGTGATCCGCAAGGCCAAGCGTGTGATTGTTGAAGTCAATAAACACATGCCGCGCACCTTTGGTGAATGTTCTGTGCATATTTCTGAAATCGATGCACTGATCGAACACGACGCCCCCTTAGGAGAATTAGCCGAGGCAGAAGCCTCCGAAACCGACTGGGCCATTGCCCGTCAGGTAGCGGAATATATAGAGGATGGTGACACCCTGCAGATGGGGGTTGGTGGTGTACCGGCGGCAGTGCTGAAGCTGCTGGAAAATCACAACAACCTCGGCCTGCACTCCGAACTCTTCTGCCCTTCCATGGTCAGCCTGATCGCCAAAGGGGTAATCAACGGCCGTAAAAAACGTCTGATGCAGCATAAACATGTCTACACACTGGCGCTGGGGGATAAGGCTATGTACGACTTTATGGACGATAACCCCTCCATCGTCGGTTATCCCGCGTCCTGGGTAAATAACCCCAGCGTGATCCGCGAAAACAGTCAGATGGTGTCAGTAAATTCGGCCATTGAGGTTGATATTACCGGACAGATCAACGCTGAAACCATTAAGGGGACGCCGTTCTCCGGCACCGGCGGTCAGCTCGATTTTGTCCGCGGCGCCTTTGCCGCCCGCGGTGGCCGCTCTTTCATCGCACTGCATTCCACCGCCAAAAAAGGAAGCCTCAGCCGTATTGTGCCCAGTCTGACCGGCACGGTGACCGATACCCGTATGGATGCGCATTACGTGGTCACAGAATTCGGCTGCGTAAATCTGAAGGGCTTATCTCTGAGCCAGCGGGCGAAAGCCCTGATCGGTATTGCTCACCCGCATTTCCGTGAGGAACTGCAGACTCAGGCGCGAACCATGGGGCTGATCAGCTGAAACGCAGATTCCAGCAGTAAAGCCTTGAGAGCAATAAAAAAGCCGCGGCGTTTTTTACACCGCGGCTTTTATTTTTGCCGTCCGCGTTACTTATCCTGCTTTACCCGGCAGCACGCAGACGCGATCACCGTAGTAATTGTCAGCGTAGTTACAGACCGGACCAGCGTTTGCCGGCTGAACAGCCGGGCGGGTATTGCCGGAGCGGATTATTTTGCCTGCGATAGCTTTAACTGTTTTCATATCTGCTCTCCTGCTCTGTTTAAAATCAGACTGGGACTAGTGCCATCAACTGCCGCCATAAGACGACCTTCTGTCACCAGCCAATCTGCAGCAGCCGGGGTGGCTGCTTTGTTTCAGATCACAGAGTCAGAATAGAATGACGTCATTAATTAATAAAATTAATTAAATAAAACCGACTGATTGCTATTTGCTATCTATCAAATATTACACCAAGTATTAAGCGCGTTTACGCTGACGCAACAACACCAGTACTGGGGTTAACAGCAGCAGCCACAGGCTGAAACTACCAGAGCCACTTCCACCGCCAGAGAAGACGTCTGGCGTGTCATCCTGATTGCTGTCATCCACCGTTCCATCTGAAGAATCATCACCACTGTCTTCTTCACCATCCGTGCTGCCATCATCTTCCAGGCCACGGGCAAGCAGCTCCTGATAAGCCGCATGACCATCTATCAGACCCGCACCGGTGACGTCATCCCAGCCTGCGGCTGCGCGCGCACCAATAATATCGGTCGCCGTAGAGGTCATGATATCAGCCAGCACAGCTGGTGTGACTGCATCGCTTCCGGCTTCCAGCAACAGCGCAGCGATCGCTGCTGCGTTAGGTGCCGCTGCCGATGTTCCGAAGAAATTCGGAAAGCCATCTGGCTCAGAAAACGCATTCCCCAGATCAACATCACTGCCAAAGAACGTGGTGTTGTTGCCATCGACAGCCGCTAAAGCCGGAGCCTGATAAGTCTCTTTAACGAAGTTACCGTTGTCGTCAAACTGGCGCTCCAGTGCCTCACCACCACGGGCGGTAAAATTCTCAGGATCCGTTTCCGCTGTCGGCGAGAAGCCCGGATCAAAGGATTCCGTATCAAACCAGGGCACAGCAGCAACAGCCATGACCCCTGGCGCATTGGTGTGGCCATACATGGTACTGGCGTTAAACGGGTACTCGAAGGTAATAGCAGACGATGAGCGATAAAAGGACAGGCGGAAAACCAAAGGCTCAGAGCCGGACTGAGGGATAGTGGTTACCGGCGCGTTGAAAGTGACATTATCGTCGCTGTTGTATTGATCAACGACCAGATACAGCGTCTGAGATGACCCGGTGTTATTCGTGTATTGAATGATTTCGACCGGTGGCGCGCTGCCTGAAGAACCATCCTGAGCCTCAGCAGATAGTGTAACGACAGTACTGTCAGACAGAGCGCTTTCGCTGTTCAGAAGAAACAGATCGAGATCAACATCGGCCTCTGCCGCCGGCTGATTCCAGTGCAGTACCGCCGATAATTGTTCGCCGTTGGGAATGGTGACAGCCATGTACCGATCATTCGTGCTCCAGGCATGGGCATCATCCAGAGAAGCCCCGGAACTACGGACAGATGGGCTGACATCGGTATAGGTTGCACTGATCGCTGCATCGCCCTCGTTACCCGCCGCTGAAAAATACGGTACACCACTGGCGACACAATCTCTTGCCGCCTGCGCGACGATATCATTCTGATACAGCAGCTGGGCGAAGAATATAATATCGTCTACCACCACGGTGGCACCGGCACCGCCGGACGACTCAGGTGCACACAGATCATCGATGGCATTGGCAAACGCCAGCTGTGAACCACCGACAGAAGAAAAGGCGATCTCAGCACCCGGGGCAATATCATGCACCAGCTCTGCCATCGCAGCACCTTCATCAGTGCCCTGAGAACAGCCACCCAGGTTATCTGAGCGCAGATCAATTTCATCCGGCAGGTCACCGGAATCCTGATTAATTGCGTTTCTCAGAATACCGGACTGACACAAAGCGGGCGTCGTGCCACTGTCGCGAACGGACGGTGTGTTGGCAAACGAATCAGAGAGGATCCCGACTTTCTCACCCGCACCGGTCAGGCCCGCCGGTAATGACGACAGCAGTTGTGCGTTCATGGCCACAGCAGCCCGGGACGTTACACTACCGGCACGTTTCACCGCACCGTACTCCGCGTTAACCCGTGTTACCTGAGGCAACGCCGCTACTGCAGCCGCCTGTTCAGAACTGCTCAGGCGCACAGAAGCCCGCTGGTACTTATCAGAGATCAGCAGCACTTTCACGCCGAGCGCGGTCAGTGCCTGTTCCAGCCCGGTGGTGCTGTTCAGCACCAGATCAGCCATCACACTTTCCTCTGTCGCACCGGCACTGCGGGTTCTGAGGGCAGAATTGTCCAGCTGTTCAAGCAGGTGACTGCTGACAGCGACTTTGCCTTTCGCGCTTTCCGTCGAATAATCGCGGGCGTTCGCTGTCTGGGCAGCGGGCGTCAGCAGCGCAGTCATCAGACCACTGGCCAACAGACTTCTGAAGCTTTTCATATTGTTTCCTTATTTAGGTCTCCGCTCAGCGCGGACCACCCGCAGAGGGTTGTTGAATCCGGCTGACAAAGGGCAGATCTGCGACATAGCATAGCCCATCCAGTGATGACGCTTTGACAATAACCTGCTGATACTTAACCGAAAAAATACTTAATGTCAGATCATCATGAACAAATGAAGAACGATCGTCTTCGGTCATGCCCTGAGTCAGAATTTCCAGCGTGACGCCTTCACTCAGAAGATTCTCATTAGCGGCGACGTCCAACAGCTTCTTGCTCAGCTTACTGGACTCACAATGTGCCACTGCGCCATCACCATGTTTACTGACCACTGGCGCCGGTGCGCTGGCACAGCCGCTGATCACTATCGCACCGGCCAATAAAGACGCTGGCCGGGCCGCTGACTTCAACAGATTGCACAGGGGTAACAAAGCTGAGCGAAAACACCCTTTGATGTTCATATCCATTCCTTAATATCGCGTTATTGAGCACTGTATTGAAAAAGTATGATGGGATAAATGTTTCTTTGCCGGACATCTTTCGCAAAATGACTGCGATCAATCTGGCTGTTCTTCAAATAATCAGCACAAATGGCGATACCCGGGCCAGAGATCTTCCGGCGAACGAAGTATCGATGTCAGATCCGTCTTATCGAGTGGAAAATCTATATCAAAATAATTTGATATAGATTAGAAACCCGCCTAAACTGCACGCCATGACAGAATCCACCGCCATTGCCACCGATCAGTTTGCCCGTGCAGCCAAAGCTGCCGGCGACAACCTGCGTCTGAGCATTCTCAAATTGCTCGGTCAGGGTTCATTCGGTGTCATGGAACTGTGCGAAGTATTTGGTATTAAACAGTCTGGCATGAGCCACCATCTGAAGGTGCTGGCGCAGGCCGGACTGGTCAGCACCCGGCGGGAAGGTAACAGTATTTTTTACCGTCGCCCGCTGATCAGTGGTCAGGATGTGTGGAGCCAGTGGCTGAAGATGACTTTTACCGCCATTGATGCCACCGATGCTCTGGATGCGGAAGACTACCGCCAGGGGCTGGCTGCGGTTCTGGCGGAACGCTCTGCGGCCTGCGCCGAATTTTTTTCGCGTAATGCCGACGCCTTCAGGGAACAACAGGATCTGATCGCGTCATACGATCAGTACGGTGAAACTTTAGAAGCGCTGATTTCTGCCTACCGCGGTAATAAGGGCTACGCTTTGGAAGTCGGCCCGGGCGCCGGCGAGTTTCTGCCTGCGCTGGCCAGCCAGTTTGAGCGGGTACTGGCACTGGATATTTCTCCGCAGATGCTGGAGCAGGCCTCGGCTGTGGTGGAAAACCAGCAGCTGGAGAACGTGACCTGCCGCTTAGGCGATACCGGCAACCTGCTGGCGGATATTCCGGCGCAGGTCGACTTTGCCGTGGCCAACATGGTGCTGCATCACGTGCCGGCACCGAAAACAATTTTTGCAGATGTCGCCGGTTTACTGAAACCCGGCGGCACGCTGCTGGTGACTGACCTGTGTCACCACGAACAGAACTGGGCCAGAGAATCCTGCGGGGATCTGTGGCTGGGCTTTGATCCTGAGGATTTATCAGACTGGGCAACAGAAGCCGGTCTGAGCGAAGGTCAGAGCCAGTTTCTTGGACTGAGGAACGGATTTCAGATCCAGTTCCGCCTGTTTCATAACGAATAACACGAACATAAACGCGGCCAGCGCCGCAACATTGAGGGCTTAGCATGAGCGAATATTCTATTTTTACCTCTGAGTCTGTCTCCGAGGGCCACCCGGATAAAGTGGCAGATCAGATTTCTGATGCGGTACTGGATGCGATTATTGCACGTGATCCCTACGCCCGTGTTGCGGTAGAAACCCTGGTAAAAACCGGTATGGCGGTCGTCGCGGGTGAAGTCACCACCTCCTGCTACGTCGATCTGGAAGACATCGTGCGTGATGTGATTACCGGTATTGGTTACAACAGCTCCGACGTTGGTTTTGACGGTGCGACCTGTGCGGTTCTCAACGGCATCGGTAAGCAATCAGTAGATATCAACATGGGCGTTGACCGCGCCAAGCCAGAAGATCAGGGCGCTGGCGACCAGGGCCTGATGTTTGGCTATGCCACCAATGAAACCCCGACTCTGATGCCTGCTCCGGTTTACTACGCTCACCTGCTGGTACAGCGTCAGTCTGAACTGCGTCGCAACGGCACTCTGCCATGGCTGCGCCCGGATGCGAAATCTCAGGTCACCATTAACTGGGAAGGCGACAGCCCGAAAGTCGATGCGGTCGTTCTCTCTACTCAGCACGATCCGAACATCTCATTGGATGATCTGCGCGAAGCGGTTCTGGAAAACATCATCAAACCAGTACTGCCGGCAGAATGGCTGCACGAGGGCACCCTGTACCACATCAACCCGACCGGCAACTTCGTGATCGGTGGTCCGGTAGGCGATGCCGGCCTGACTGGCCGTAAGATCATCGTGGATACCTACGGCGGTATGGCACGTCACGGTGGCGGTGCATTCTCCGGTAAAGATCCTTCAAAAGTGGACCGTTCCGCCGCTTACATGGGCCGTTACGTAGCCAAGAACATCGTTGCTGCTGGTCTGGCTGAGCGCTGTGAAATTCAGGTGTCTTATGCCATTGGTGTGGCAGAGCCTACCTCGGTTTCTGTAAACAGCTTCGGCACTGGCAAAATCAGCGATAAAGAACTGGCGCGCGTGATCCGCGAAGTGTTCGACCTGCGTCCATACGCTATCCAGAACCAGCTGGAACTGCTCAACCCAATGTACCAGCTGACCGCCGCGTACGGTCACTTCGGTCGCGAGCCATTTGAACATACTTATACCTATTCCGAGAATGGCGAAGAGAAGAGCAAAACCTTCACCGCCTTCACCTGGGAACGAACCGACAAAGTCGATGCATTAAAAGCAGCGGCCAACGTTTAAGACAGAGGCAGAAAACATGACCACATTTACCGATTACAAAGTCGCCGACATCAATCTGGCTGACTGGGGCCGCAAAGAAATCAAAATCGCCGAAGGCGAAATGCCGGCTCTGATGGCGCTGCGCCGCAAGTACAAAGAATCTCAGCCATTAGCAGGCGCGAAGATCATGGGTTGTATCCACATGACCATTCAGACCGCCGTGCTGATCGAAACCCTGGTGGAACTGGGTGCCGACGTGCGCTGGTCTTCGTGCAACATTTTCTCCACTCAGGATCACGCAGCGGCTGCTATCGCAGCAGCGGGTATTCCGGTATTCGCCTGGAAAGGTGAAACCGAAGAAGAATTCCTGTGGTGTATTGAGCAGACCATCCGCGCGGAAAAAGACAGCGATGCGATCTGGGACGCCAACATGATTCTCGACGACGGCGGCGACCTGACCGAGATGGTTCACAACCGTTTCCCACAGATGCTGGAAGCGATTCACGGTATTTCTGAAGAGACCACCACCGGTGTGCACCGTCTGCTGGACATGCTCAATAAAGGCGAACTGAAAGTACCGGCGATTAACGTTAACGACTCAGTAACCAAATCCAAGAACGACAACAAATACGGTTGTCGTCACTCCCTGAACGACGCCATCAAGCGTGGTACCGACCACCTGCTGTCCGGTAAAAAAGCGCTGGTCATCGGTTACGGCGACGTGGGTAAAGGTTCTGCTGCGTCCCTGCGTCAGGAAGGCATGATCGTTAAGGTCACTGAAGTCGATCCTATCTGTGCCATGCAGGCCTGTATGGATGGTTATGAAGTGGTTTCTCCGTATATCAACGGTGAAAACAAAGGCAGCCTGGACTGCATCAACAAGCAGCTGCTGGCTAATACCGATCTGCTGGTTACCACCACTGGTAACGTCAATGTATGCGATCAGTTTATGCTGCAGGCACTGAAATCCAGCGCCGTGGTTTGCAACATCGGTCACTTCGATAACGAAATCGATACTGCTTTCATGCGTGAAAACTGGGAGTGGGAAGAGATCAAACCTCAGGTGCACAAGGTATACCGCAACAAAGATACCGATGATCACCTGATCCTGCTGTCCGAAGGCCGTCTGGTGAACCTGGGCAACGCCACTGGTCACCCAAGCCGCATCATGGACGGTTCCTTTGCCAACCAGGTACTGGCGCAGATCTATCTGTACGAGCGTAAGTTCGCCGACATGATGGAAGCGGAAAAAGCCGAAAGCGTGTATGTGAAAGTACTGCCGAAGAAGCTGGACGAAGAAGTCGCCAAAGATATGGTGGAAGGCTTTGGTGGTGTAATCACCAAACTGACCCAGACCCAGGCCGACTACATCAGCGTAAAAGTAGAAGGCCCTTACAAGCCTGAAAGCTACAAATACTGATCCGCTGAATCAGTCAATCGGGCCGTTCTGCCGCAGGAACGGCCCGGATGTTGGTTAAAAAACACATAAAACAACGCGGCAACAGAACCATAAACCGGTGCCCGGCACCGCCGACAAAGAGTTCACCATGACCACATTAAGTTTTGAATTCTTTCCGACCAAAAGCGATGAAGGGACGGAAAAACTGCTGACCGTGCGCGATAAGCTGGCAGCCTATAATCCGGAGTTTTTCTCCGTAACCTACGGTGCCGGTGGCTCCACCCGTGACCGTACCTACTCCATCGTTGATGAAATTCAGCAGCGTGGTATTGCCGCTGCACCGCACTTATCCTGCGTGGGCGACAGCAAAGCAGAGATCCGTGAACTGCTGAACCGCTATAAAGAAATCGGCATCAGCCGCATCGTTGCTCTGCGTGGCGACCTGCCATCCGGCGCCGGTCTGGCCAGCAGTGAACTGCGTCATGCCAATGATCTGGTGGAGTTTATCCGCGAAGAAACCGGCGACCACTTCACCATTGAAGTTGCTGCCTATCCTGAGATGCACCCGCAGGCGCCGAACCTGGAAAAAGATCTGGAAAACTTCGTGCGCAAAGCGAAATCCGGTGCAAACAGTGCGATTACCCAGTACTTTTTCAACGCCGACTGTTACTTCTACTTTGTTGACAGAGTGCAATCCATGGGCGTAGACATACCTATCATTCCGGGTATTATGCCTATCACCAACTACAGTAAACTTGCACGATTCTCCGACGGCTGCGGTGCTGATATCCCCCGCTGGATCCGCAAGCAACTGGAAGCCTATGGTGACGATTCCAACAGCATTATGAAGTTTGGTGAAGAAGTCATTACCGACATGTGCCGTCGTCTGCTGGATGGCGGTGCCCCGGGACTGCACTTCTACACTCTGAATCAGGCAACACCCAGCCTTGTTGTATGGAAGAATCTGATCAGCTAGCAAGACGGGTGTAAGCCAATGCTCAGGAGCAGAAATGAGAATCGCGGTGTTTGCAGCAAGAAAAAAACATCGGTCATACGCCAGAAAACTCAAATCTGTTCTCGAACAGAAGCCTGACGTCAGTATTTCGATTCTCTGGTACAAAAACCTGTGGCAAGAGGCAGGCTGGTTGTCTGTCTCTCCACCGCAAAAATGCAGCGTACTCAGACAAATCGTTCTTGATCAGGTCCGCACCAAACAGAACTCACCGGAATGGATTGATAAGTCATCCGGTCTTTTATTCTTCTTTTATCGTCTGCTTAAAACAGCAGAAGCCTTCATCTCCTATCGGGTTTATTTCCATGCGCTGAAAAGCCGCAGAATCACCGCATTATTAATCTGGAACGGTCTGAAATTCCGCCAGAGGATCTGCGTTGAGGCAGCAAAAGCACTGAACATTCCCTGCTATTTTATTGAGCGCGGAGCATTCCCCGGCACAACAACCCTTGACCCTAAGGGGATTAACTACCTGAATTCAGTGCCCCGCGACCCGGCCTTTTTCCGTAGTCATCAGGCAGCGCTGCCGGCCCCCTTTATTGACTATTCCTCTCCGCGTCCGCCATCCCTGCCTGCAAGTTACATATTTATTCCATTTCAGGTAAATACTGACAGCCAGATAGTGCTGTTCTCCCCGTGGCTTCAGAATATGAAGGTACTGGTCCAGACACTGATGGATATTTATTCTGCGACTGACGCTAATATGCCGGATATTGTTCTCAAGACTCATCCGTCCTGTGATCAGAAATACAGCGCTGCGGAAGCGCTGCTGATGAACCACCCTAAGATTCATTTTGCCCATAACCTTTCTACCCAGGATCTTATTTTTCACGCAGACGCAGTGGCGACCATAAATTCTTCTGTCGGACTGGAAGCTCTGCTGATGCAAAAGAAAGTCATTGTTATGGGTCAGGCATTTTATGATATTCCGGGGATCACGCTTTCGGCGCAGGATAAAGCTGGACTAAAAGATGCGCTGGAACATGTCGGTACCTGGAAAGCCGACAGTGTTCTCAGAGAAAGCTTTCTGGCCCATGTAGCCTCAGACCATATCGTTAACGGTCGCTGGCAGGATGCCAGCGAAGAGCACCTGATTGAGATGTCAGAGCGTTTGCTTGCACTTATGTCTGACGGCTCAGAAGCAAAATGCTGATACAGCAGTTGATCATATGCCTGATGCAACTCAGGCAGCGTTCCGACGTATAGCAATGGCTAAAGCAGCGAGCGGAAAGCAAATGACATAATAATCATTAAAACCAGGCCCAAAACCAGACCTCAGATCGCGGCTGTACCTGACAGAGCCTTAAGGTATTATTGCTGGCAGCAGCTATCATCAACTGACCGAAAGATTGGCGCTGCAAGTTTGTTTTGGTTGTAAATCCCATGGTGCATTGCTGTATAAGGGCATAGGCGGCAAAGGTGCATTCCCGGTAATGCCGTGCAACGCAGCTGAAGTCAGAGCGCTTTTTCACCAGACAGAATAACCTTGATCCGATGCGGATTGACGCATATACATGCCAGCCAACTCATATTGCCTTACAATGGCGCCCTCAGAACAATGCGGAGCAATACCTGAATGGAAACTGAGCTGTTTCTCGCTTCCACGCCACTTCACATCCTTAACTCCGTAGCAATTGCCAGCTCCAATAATACCGAAGCGCACCTCTGGCTTATCGACCAACCCGATATTGAGAATAATCCTTATTATCAGATTCTTTCCCATTGGTCAGACTCCCCGTTCGCCAGTATCAATATCAGTCAGGGGCATATACGCCACCCACTGGATAAACTGCGTAACCGCAAAGTCATTTTTACTGAGCTGGGGCAATGGGTAAGGCAGAACAAACCGTCTTTAATATATACCGGCAACGACCGCAGAATTGAGTTCCAGTACAGCATGCACTGCGCCAGTGCTGTGGGTACAGTGAAAGGCATCTATATGGATGAAGGGACCTTTACCTATGTTGGCCGCAGCGCCTCCCGTGGTGTATCAGACCGGATTATCGACAACACCATTAAAAAACTCATTTATGGTATATGGTGGAAAAACCCGATAACGGTCGGGGGATCAGAATGGGTGTCCAGTGTATACGCGGCATTTCCTGATCTTGTCCATCCACTGCTGCAAGCAAAGAAAATGATTCCCTTACAGCCTCTGTATTCCGGCAATCAGAGCGTGAAGGATTTCTGCCGCCAGCTGGCCGCTTATTTCTCCGCCCCCAGCGACGATATTTCAGAAATTGAATGTGTTCTGACGCTTCCCCACGAGTCCATTATTGAGCGCATTCGCGGCTACAAAGAAGCCATGCTGAAAATCGTCGATCAGCTCAAAGCGGCAGGCCTGAAAACCGGCATAAAATACCACCCCCGCAACCAGAACCCGGATATTCTCAACGCGGAGAAGATCTCCGGTTTCACAGTATTACCCTACAGGATTCCGTTCGAAGCCTTGCTGCCTTTGCTGCCGGATGACGTCATTATTATTGGCGATGTCTCGTCTACGCTGATCAACAGCTGCTGGCTGAAGCCAAACGCCCGCCTGTTGTCTGTCGCCAACCCGGAGGTGCCACTGTACGATGAATTCTGTGCATTGTTCGATGAACTCGGCGTGCAAGTGACGGAAAGCTCTCAGGTCGCTGACTCTTTATGCAAGGCCCTCCGTTAGCCTGCTGCGTCCTTCATCCCCCTGCCGTGATTAAGTGAAGGTAAACGGGAACAGCTGACTCACGACCAATTCCCCCTATCTGCCGCTTACTGTGATACGGAATGACAGCCTCTTCAGGCAAGATCTGTCATTCCGCTGTCATTTTCCCTGCATAAGATCAAAAAAGAAACAGAGTGTTCCTCTGAAGAGACGGCTACAAAAGGCGTGATTTAAGCCTTAGTTAAGGTTTCCTCTCTAGCATGCACTCTTTACTCATCAATATTCTGTTCAGGGGAATGCGATGCGCCTGGCGATGAACCTCTTAATCAAAAACGAAGCAGACATCATCGAAGACAATATACGTTTTCATGCAGGTCAGGGAGTGGACTGCTTTGTTGTGATGGATAATGGTTCAGAAGACGGAACCCGGGATATCGTCAGCCAACTCAGTCAGGAATTTGATATACACCTGATTGAACGTCCGGAGCTCGATTATCAGCAGAGTAACTGGAAAACCGAGATGGCGAAGACTTCGCGCAGCGTATTAGGTGCGGACTGGAGTATCGCCAATGACGCCGATGAGTTCTGGGTCGCCGCTGACGGTAATCTCAAACACGATATTTCGCGCTGGGGTTCGATAGTCCACTGCAAACGCATCAACATGATTCCGGACGAATCGTTTCACTCGGCAGGCTTTCATTATCTGGATTCGCCATACCGGGTTAACCTGCCAATACTCAATAAAGGCTGCAACCTGGTGGATAACTCCAACCTGTCCATCATGCTGGGCAACATCAATGGCAAGGTGATGGTCAATAATCATGGCCTGCTGCGGGTTAAAGGCGGAAATCACAGAGCCTGGCATCTGTGGGGGCAGCTTAACCAGAAAGAAAGTGAGAATACCATGGTCTTCCACTTTCCCATCCGCTCCAAAGAAAGTTTTATCCGCAATGTTGAAAACCGGGCCCGGTTATTGGAAAACGGGGTTCATAAGATGGGCGACCACTATCGTCGCTGGGTAAAACTTTACCGGGATAACCGCCTGGAGGAAGAACTGGAGCGCCTTACACTGTCAGCCAACGATGCGCAGACCCTGACAAAGTTCGGAGTCATTATGAAAGATACGTCTGTCGGATCACATATCCGCAGTCAGCTGGGCTGCCACTGACAAGTGGACGTTTAAAACTTTAACGTCCGCATAAGCGGCTGCCTTCAGGGACGTTCAAACTAAACCGGTCAAAGTCTGCCATCAGGCGATAGTGGCTGATCCAGCCCACACTGTTTCCCGGAAGCAGGGTTCCTGCTCGCCTTTCTTCCCAAGCCACAGATTATAAAAATAGACAATCCCTCCTATTTAACAATGAACGTTCCATAAACGAAACATCAGAACCAACCCAGCCCAACACAATCAAGTTACAATCCCGTGTCATAGTAACTATTTTCGGGCCAATCCCGATATTTATGCCATCCGGGATCTGACATTGCTTCGCAGGATTCGACTTACCGATACCGCTATACCGCAGTTATTTGCCTGTATCTACAAAGGACCCGGGCAGGATGACAGCGACCTGCGCGTGGAATCTGTTCTTGAAGACCGTCGCCCATCACTTCTGACACTGACCCATAATGGCGAAAGAGTCCTGAAGTTGATCAAACCCAGACGCTGGCAGGAATACGTCAAACTCTTCTGGTTTCACAGTCGTGTATCAAAAGAAATCCGCGGTATCCGCACCCTCAGCGCCATCGGGTTAAAAACGCCTCACGTTTATGAGGTCGGTATTGCTGTTCTGCCCGCCCGGGATTTCCGTAATATCGGTTACTACTGCATGGAAAACCTGTCATGCCGTGGCTATACCGAGGCGTATAAGCACTTCAAATCGTTAAGTGACGCTTCTGAATTCAGAGCTCAGATTGTACAGAGCCTGATCCAGGATCTGTTAGTGATGCGCCGTCACGCCATCGTGTTTTCCGACCTCCATCTGAACAATCTGTTTGTCGTAGAGCAGGCGGAGCTCTGCTGGATTGATGCCGGCATCATTAAATTCCGTTCTGATTCCTCAGCAAAATTCCGCCGGATGTTTAATCAATCGGTAAACAGACTGCTGACTTTTTATCGTGAAGAAACCGTAATGTCTGAGCAGGAAAAACAGCTTATAGCATCGCAATGCCTGCTTTCTGACTGAGTAGTTCCGGAGCCATTATGAATAGTGTATTGACGTTGTCAGATCAGTTAATCATCGGCAAAGGCCGCGACAGAATCTGTTTTGTCCACCCTGAATTCAGGGATCTTTGCATTAAAGTAGCGCTACGTCCGGAAAAGCAAACCCGCCGTGAAAAGCGGTATTTTCACTATCTGAAGCAGAAGTGCAAAGACCTGGGGAAACTTGCACCCTACTTAGGAAAAGTTGAGACCAACCTGGGCACTGGTGCGGTATTCCCCAGAGTCCTGAATGACGACGGCACAGCGGCAAACAATCTGACCTATGTTATTCGCAACGGATTACTGAATGATGAGTTGATAGATGCACATCTCGCCGGGCTTAAGCAGTACCTGCTGGATAACGCCATCTGTGTCAGGGATGTCAGTCCGTCCAATATCATGTGCAAAGAATCTGAGCAGGGCCACAACTTTATGCTTGTCGATGGTGTGACAAACCCCGGCATAAATCCACTCAATGCCCGCATCAAGTATCTGGCCAGACGATCAGTACGATCCGCCTGGCCTAGCCTTGAACGTAAAGTTAATCGTCTGCGTAAGGAGCGGCAGCATTCCGCTGAGAAATAATATGGCGAATGAGCAGGGCATTGAGAATCATAAAGTATCCGACCGTCAGCTTCAGTGACATAAAGATATCGGTCAGTCCGTAAACCAGTGCTCCAGCACAGACTGTCAGACCAGCATAAGCCGCCAGCCGTGTATCCGGATTGCTCAGACTGCGGCGATAGAAGTTAAAAAGAAAAGCAAAAAAGGCGACAAAGGCTGCAAGACCAAGAATACCTCTGGTTGCTGATATCCAGAGTACATCATTATGAGCATGTTCTAACCAACTACGTATCTTAACTTCTTTTTCAGCATTCATTGCCTGCTTTTCCCGCAGAAAGCCTGACCGGCCTGCGCCTAAAACAGGATTATCGGCAAAGGTATTTATTGCAACCTTCCACAACTCAAATCGCTGCCCTGTGGATGTATTAGCACTTTTCCCAGACATGTAGTATTCGATTTGCTGATAGGCCTGTGCGACACGCTTATCTATCGCTTTGTATGCCGGAGACAAAACCAAAGCAACAAAGATAGCTGCCAATATAAATACGGCAGCGATTTTACGTCTGCGTGATATTTCTTTTAAAAACCCCAATCCGATAAATGCTACGCCCCACAACACCAGGAATAACCAGGCTCCTCTGGTTAATGACCAGAAAGATGCCGCCATACCCGCGACAAAGGCCAGAACTAAAGCCAGACGTAACCATTTCGACTGCGACCGATCGAAGGATAAAATCAGACATAATAATCCTGTGGTTGTACTCATCACCCCATAAGGAATAGACAAACCGTGATGCGCCCCACGTCTTCCTCCATACAAATGATCTTTAACAACGACAACAAAGGCCATAACAGCCGCTAAGATCAGCAACCCATAAAGGCCCTTGCGGGTAACCTTGATATTGGCGAGAGTAACAACCAAACCAACGGGGAGAAGATAGCCCCAGTATGACTTCAGCGACTGAAAAGAAGTAACATCCCCTGCCAACCAGAAACTGATCAAAGCACTGACAAACATCAGCGCACTGAACAGCACAAAGCGCCGTTCATCGGTGCTGATCTGCACCTTAGGATGAATAATAAACGCCAGAGGAAGAAGCCAGACCAAATGAGTAAGCTGCTTCTGTGAAGGAGAAGCATCCAGATGCGCCGACGCAAAGGCTAATCCAATTAAAAATACAAATATATAAATCACTGCCTTACTGAACATTTGATAAGGCGTTACTGTTTGACTAACCAATGTCATTAATATTCCAGGATATTACGAATCTTTTTCAGAACGGATGCAGCATGTGCAGAATCACATGTGCGCCAGTCACCTTCGGCATAATAGTCGCCGTAAAGATAATCAAGAAATCTCTGTCTTAGCAGGGACTCAGGGGGAACAAAATTCCTGCAGGCCGCAATAAGGGTATCCACACTCTCTGCATGCGATACCAGACCATCAATGTTGTAAAATGCATTACCCAGGGTAACAACAGGCTTTTCCAGGAGAATGGATTCGAATCCCACACTGGAGTTGATGGTCACAATAGCCTCAGCCTGCTCAATCAGAATCTGAGTATTTTCGTTATTATAGAATAAAATTCTGCCATTCCTGCTATGCAGATAGCGGTAATCATTCTTTGAGCTTGGATGCTCCTTAATCACAATCACCGGCAAATCAGCTCCGGTAACACGAACAACATCCTCCAACACAGAATACAGATGTTCCATATTCTTTATCCAGGGAGAGTACTCAACTATCTGAGTATCAGAATCCACCTGAAACGGAACAAACAGGTACCTGTCAGGCAAAGGCACATCGCCAGACTGGTGGATGGCCGGGGCTTTTTTGGGCTTCCTTTCTGTTAGCCTGTCAGGCAGTGGCTTTGTCATGACCTTAGAATAACTGAGATAAAAATCTCTGCTTCTTGGAATGCTGCTTGCGTAGTTTACCCCTTCAGCATCTACCGTAGTTGTATCAGGAAAGGCGCCATTTTCAAAAAATAAGGTATCAGTACCAGCTATAACGTACCGGGTAATCTTTTGCCGCCACTTCATACCATTCCACAAACCAATGAGTTGAAAGGCATTATGAGCGAAGAATTTTTCAGTGCGCAGAAAGAAAATATAGCATGACAAGAAATAGTAGAGACTGAGAATGCTTCTGAGCGTGCCTGAAACTTTGAAACCGGGTGATTCCTGTTCCACGGTTTTCAGCCGCTGATCCCGGACACTTGCAATAAGATCTCTTTCCGCTTTTGATAACCGCCGCGGCAGAACAGCAACAGGTAACTTATTATCGTGCAGCACACGAATATCAATATCCTCAGCAGCCTGCGCAATGGCTGAAAAATATCGTTCCTGGTGTCGGTTAACAGCGAGTAAAAGAACGGAAGCCATATCAGTCACCTTTAATATCTGGTAAATAGCGGCATAGACCTGCAATTTGCCAATACAGGAGAGCTGGTGACAACGGCCTTATTCAAAGGCGACAAACGTTTCAAGCAGGTCAAAAATTTATTGTCAGTCAGGATAGATAAAAATCTGAGCATAGCCTGATTCTTTATATTTTTTGTCATAGTCCGCCATCCATTGCTTTTATTCTGGCCAATGCCGGTATTACCTTTGTTTCAGCAACCCTTCTCCATCTTTTAGGTTTGATATTGATTAACACAGCCACCAGATAGAAAAAAATAAACAGCACATCAGAGTCTGTACCGCCTTCTTTATTCTTTTCATAATCCTGTATTGCCGCTGCAAAGCCATCGTCATATTTAGAATAGTAAAAAGCCAGATCCCACAGTGGCTGACCTGTCGTATAATACTGAAGATCAATCAGCTGATACTGACCTGAATCGTCCATCAAAATATTCTGACGCTTAAAATCACCGTGCACTAATGAAAGTGGTGAAGCAAGCTGTGACCAGCTGACGGCCACAGAGTAAAAGAACTCCGACACAGAATTAAACAGCTTATCGTCGGCAAAGCGCTGTTTACGCTCCCGCAAAAACTGTTTGAGCCAGACCGAGATATCCTCTTCCGGCTTCTTTATAACCAGCCCGCTGAGTACTTTCTTTATTGGTGTGTCTGCCTCTATTGCATCCTGCAGCTCTGTATCTGTTGCCAGATCGCTGCGATATTGTGAGGCACTGGTCAGGCGCTGATGCAGAGCGTGAACTTTTGCGGCTTCATAGTGAGAGGGCGTTGCCAGAAAACGGCTGCAGGTTGCTGTCACGGCCGCGTCTGTCAGAGAGAAATGACTGAACACGTCCGGCGTGAGGTTAAGTCTGTTTCTCGACTGCCAGTGCATGAATGCTATTTCACGCTCAGCCAATATCGTCGGCTGCAGTTTAATCAGCAATACAGGTGCAGAAGCCGAGTAGCCAACAAACATGCCGTTATTGTTTACGCCACCAAAGCGTACCCGCCGGATAGATGAAACCTTCTGACCAGACTCATCAACGAGATTATTCACCGCGGCCTGAAGACGACCCGCCCCTGTCGCAAGTTTACGCTCCAGGCGGGCAATACTCAGGTCACAAACAATCCTGTTGATGATCTCTTTAATCATGGAATTTCTGGGTATGCGAAAGCATTTTCCCTGTTACTTCCCGCGTCACTGACGATTGCCGCAATCATAGACTCAAGCTTTAGCTCTGCAGTTTTACTGAAGGCTCTGACTCTTTCCAGATCGTCGTCGCTGAACGCCCCATAGGCATTCAGATCCGCTGATTCCAGTTCCTGAAAGCCCATTGAACGCTTATCTGAGTTAATCGCGTCACTCAACAGATAGCGGATTTTTGGGGTATTGGATTCCAGTGCAATAAAGGGTATTTCGTTTTTAATGCACATGGTGACTGTGTGGTAACGACCGGTAATGACCAGATCAAACTGACGCAGATACAAAATGTAATCCGCGGGATCAATTGAAATATGACGATCCGTTTTCAGCCAGCGGATCACATTTTTCACCCAGGGCCGCGGGCTGCGCAGAAACTTTGCATTTGAGGGTCTGGCCACCACCATGGAGCGGAAAGGAAAACCGCGTTCAGCAGCAAAATCCTGCAACTTCTGTGAGTCGCCACGTATTGTACTGTCGATAACACAAGTGCCGGCAGTAGCACCCCCTGTGTATTTATGATTTTTGGCGAATGTCAGATCCGGAACATACTGCCCTTGCAGACCAGCTTCGTTGAGCTCATCCAGACTGCCCCGGTCGCGGACAAATATCGCGCGGAAAAACGCCATGCGACGGTATGCGTCGGCACTGTTTTTATGCAGGGTCGCGTTAATCAGATAGCAGGGCTTTTTCAGTTCTGTGGTCGAGAATTCGGCAAAATCAATCAATGCCTGAGCATATTTACGCTCATCGCTGTGATGTATTGTACCCTCACCATTGATAATGAAAGCGTCCACTTCCGGCATGCTCTTAATCTGGCTTCTGTGCTTACGCCAATCGGTACTCACCGGCCAGGTCCAGACGACCTCTACCTGCTCCTGATGCAGCAGATTCATCAGGTTTTCCATCACCAGGCGGCAGCCGTAATGATGGGTCGGACGGGTATCGTTAATAATCGCTATCTTCATATCGTTCCGCGCCGACCTGACAGTCAGCCTTGCATTATCCGGTCAAAAACAGTGAGTGCTTCCTGCTCAGTAAACCAGCCGTTGATTACATTTGGCCAGAGATGGGCATCTGAACGCTGAACAAAATCAGGGCCGTACTTCCGCTTGGCTGAGACAATAACCTCTTCGTTGCCTGCCGCCACCAGCGAATTAAAGCGATGCTTTCCGCCCTGATTGACCCATACCCAGTCGCGCCCACTGATCAGGAATTCACCATGAATATGTTTGTAAGACACGGGATTATAGCTGTTTGAGCGTATGCTCTGATATACCAATTGCTGTCGCTGAAACTCAGATTCGCCGACCTGATGCGATACCGGACCAAAATATTGCCAGCCATAATCGCCGGATCTCGACGCGCCCATCTTGATGGCTTCTTTTCCGAGGTATCCGTGTGGTGTTTCAACCGCCACCTGGTCCAGACGTTCCTCCGGTGAGATAGCCCACCAGGGCATGACCGTTGCCATCGCTGGCAGGCTGGCAATCGGACTCTGCATCACAGACAGCAACTGACCGACAGTTGCGGGCTTTACGCTGTCATAAAACTGAAACAGAGGGCTGTTTTCATACGAATCATGACCCTCTTGCAGAGTCATAACGAATGGATTCCGGCTGGCGGGAAGCATAGTGAGATTCATCCGGCACCTGCTGACAGGCACAGATACAATAATATCGCCGGGCTTATGGTAAGCGAGCTCCGCCGGTGAGTGCCTGTAGTGACTCACCTGCTCAAGGGCTTTTCGTCTTTTAAAACCAGCTATACCAAACACGCGACACTCCCGATCAGGGCGTTAAAATCGCGGCAATATACAGTCAATTATTCACCAGATGGGATAATTTCCTTACAGAGCACTGAGAACAGATTGTTCCAGTCTGTCGAGGTCAGGGATCATCGCCTGCCCTTCATCAATACTGACAGCCTGCATATCGAAGGCCCCCATATTCATTGCTTCCACTTCCTGAATGTCTTTTTCATTGATGTGAACCAGACGTGGAATACCCTGCACCAGGATCGCGAAAAACGGCATGGCAGCGTGATTACCAACGCCATTGACCACAGCAAAACGGGCGTTCGGGTTCGGTGCCGGGGCCGCCTGCTGGTTAAGCATCTCGTAGCACACAACCGGAACCGGAGTTCCACGCCAGTCCAGCCGTCCCAGCATCCAGTCCACAGAAGACGCCGTGGTCAGCAGGTGGGAGAACGGGATGATTTCTGCCACGGTTACGTTAGGCAGCAACAGGTTCTTATCTTTCAGCGGGATCAGCAGACAGTCAACCTGATTGGGTGTTTCTGTTTTTGTCAGTGATTGGCTCATGCTTTGGTATCCATTTGCTCAGGCGTTTCTACCCAGCTGTGTTTGAGGCAGTTTACCAGCTGCATCGCCAGCTGGCTCGGGTCGCCTGTGTAATTAATACGTCCGGTTTCGATGGCGCTTTCCGGCATGGAGGCATTGGCGCAGGTTTCCGGTGTCTGTGCCCAGACGCGGATGTCCGGCGCAGGCAAGGTCTGAATAGCGTCTGCTCCATCGTTCCCCATACCACTGAACAGAATGTATCCGGCTTCAGCACCATAGTGCGCCGCCACATTCAGTATGACCTGATCAATGGATGGCCCATAGGGGCCCGGCCATGGCCGGTTCTTCAGACGGAAACGGCTGCTGTCAGCAAATTCAAACTCATTACTGACCGGCGCCACCAGCACATCACCACAGGTAAGCGTATCGCCTTCCACGTAATTCTTTAAGTTGTAAGCGCTGTGGCGGCCAATGGTATTGCACAGAGTCTGTTCAAATCGCGGATCGATATGCTGCGCGTAAACAAACGCCACCGGCAAACCACCGGGCAGCGCATCGAGAAATTTCTTAACCGCTTCCGGCCCGCCCAGCGATGCGCCTAATACCCATACCTGCTTTGGCTTCATACCGCTGAAGTCTCTGCCGACAAACACGGTCGGCAGTGGGATAACCGCGCTGCCGCTGTCCTTCAGGGTTTCCAGTGCAGCGGCATCTGCAGCCACCACCGGAGTGATGTGCAGCAGCTCGCGCAGTTTACTGTACAGCCGCTTTTCCCATTTTGGGAAGGTCGGGCACTGTTTCTGCGGCGCCTGCTCAATGCCAATCAGTACCGGGATGTCGCCATCCAACAGATCATCCAGCCAGTCCAGACTGGCTTCGTCAGCATCTTCCCGAACATCAACCACCCAGGCATCAAGCTCAGCCTGGGTGCCCATATCGAGGAAGCGCTGAGGGTCGGTTGAAATGACCACATCAAAGCCGAAGTGCAACAACGCACTCTTTAATAAATGCTGCTGTAACAGATCATCGGCAAGGATCCCAACCCGGGGAAGTGCCATATCAGGACTCTATCCCCAGCAGCCGGTGCATAGTGTCCAGCAGTTTATCTTCCTGGAACGGCTTACCAAGATACTCGTTCACCCCGATCGACATCGCCCGCTCACGGTGCTTATCACCGGTACGCGAGGTAATCATAATGATCGGGATATCTTTTAAGCGCTCATCATGGCGTATCAGAGATGCCACCTCAAAGCCGTCCATGCGTGGCATCTCAATATCCAGCAGCATCAGATCCGGTTTGTGGTCCTGCAATGTTTCCATCGCATCCATACCATCTTTCGCTGTGAAAACTTCCATGCCGTTACGTTCCAGCAGACGCGTGGTTACTTTCCGTACCGTTACCGAGTCATCCACCACCAGAACCCTTGGCAGACGGTTTTCCAGTTCATGGCGACGTTCAGCTTCCTGACTGTCCAGCAGTTTCGCCTGCTGATACTCGAGGCTGGCCTGAGTACGGATCATGGCCGGCAGGTCGAGAATGATAACCACGTTACCATCCCCCAGAATGGTACCGCCGGACACACCCATCACAGATGAGAACTGCGGTCCCAGCGTTTTTACCACGATCTCCCGCGAGCCCAGCAGCGAATCCACCTGCAGTGCAAATGGTGTCGCACCGCGGATCAGCAGCATAGGCACCGGCATGGCCTGGCCTGTCAGTTTCGGCTGCGCATCGGTTTCCAGCATCACACCGAGATATTCCACGCGGTAATCGGTACCGGCATAACCAAACAGACGCTCGGTCTGTGGTTTGTTGTACAGATCCTGCAGCTGATTCACCGGCGCCCGCACAATACCCTGAATGTTGTTCAGAGGTACGGCGTAAAGGTCTTCACCCACCCGCACCATCAGTGCACGGTTCACCGATACGGTAAATGGCAGACGGATGATAAAGCGGCTGCCGACTCCGGCCTCAGACTGGATTTCAACCGAGCCGCCCATCTGTTTAATTTCGCTGGACACAACGTCCATGCCCACACCACGACCGGAAATCTGGGTCACAGACTCCGCTGTCGAGAAACCGGCCTGCAGAATAAACTGCATGATTTCCTGGTCGCTCAGGTTGGCACCTTCCGGCATCAGGCCGCGTTCTACGGCTTTTCTGCGCACGGCGTCCATATTCACACCGCGACCGTCATCACTGAGGGTCAGAACTACGTCACCACCGTCACGGCTGATCTCGAGATCGATCATACCGACGTCCGGTTTGCCGGAGGCAGCACGCTGTTCCTGATTCTCAATACCATGGTCCACGGCGTTACGTACCATGTGTTCCAGCGGCGAGATCATACGTTCCAGAATGGTCCGGTCCATCTCACCGTCGGCGTTATGCACGCGCAGTTCGACATGCTTACCCAGTTCCAGGCTGATCTGACGCACGATACGGCGCAGACGTGGAACCAGACGCTGGAACGGCACCATACGGGTCTTCATCAGACCTTCCTGCAGCTCGGTGTTTACCCGGCTCTGCTGCAGCAGCAGAGTTTCTGCATCCCGGGTTTTACCACCCAGAGTGTCTTTCAGGTCAGCAAGGTCGGAAGCCGATTCCACCAGCGCCCGCGAGAGCTGCTGAATAGTGGAGTAGCGGTCCATTTCCAGCGGGTCAAAATCTTCGTAATCCGGGCCCTGACGCTCCTGACGGAACAGCACCTGAGCCTCGGTTTCCATATCCAGACGACGCAGCTGATCGCGCAGACGCTCCAGCGTCATATCCATCTCGTCAATGGTATGTGAGAAGTCGGTAACCTGCTGCTCCAGACGACCACGGCCAATGGAGGTTTCACCGGCCAGGTTCACCAGATTGTCGAGCAGATCGGCAGAGACTTTAACCAGCTCCTGTGGCGCTTTACGCACAGTCTGCTGTGCTTTCGGCGGTTCTGGTTTTACTACCGCAGCCGGTGCTGGCGCTACTTCCTGCACGGCGCTGTCACGACGCAGAGGCACGACATTAGAGACAACGGCTGGCGCCATCTCTGTGGACTCTGCTGTTGTGTGATCCTGAGCGTCGTCATTGCCGGCATCCGCCGGAATGTATTCCTGTTCCTGCGCTGGTTCCTGAGTATCGACAAGCGAGGATGGCGCAAAGGCATCATCATCTGTGGTCAGGGATTTTTCACCCAGCATGACAGGTGAATCGGATTCCAGTGCTGCAGCGACGCGTTCAACGCGGTTGATCAGTTCATCCTGACGACGGTTGGCGTCGTCATAGAAGCTGGCATCGCGGGCAACGTAACCCTGCTGTGCCTGCAGAATACGGGCTTCGAAATCGTGGGCGATATCACCGATGTCGGTCAGACCAGCCAGGCGCGCGCCCCCTTTCAGGGTATGCAGGATACGCTGGGCTTCATCAGCATAGGAAAGCTGATCCGGAGCCTGTTGCCAGTCGTGCAGAGCACGATCCAGTGCTTCCTGCAGCTCCGAAGCTTCCTCAATAAAGATATCGAGAATTTCACGGTCCGACTCATCCAGTGCTTCGCTGCGGATAATATCGGCAGGCGCTGCAGTCTGGCTGATTTCTGCATCCGCAGAATAGCTGTCTTCAGCGCTTTCTTCGTATTCCGGCACGCCGGCAAAAGCGCCACCTTTAATGTACTTGTGCAGTGCATCCACCAGCGCAGTGGCTGGCGCGGGTGACAGGCCCTGACGCACGTTGTCGATCTGTACGCTGAGCTGATCCTGAGCCTGATCAATCAGATTGAAGACACCCGGCTCAACACTCAGACGGCCGTCATTGATGTTTTCGTAGAGGGTTTCCAGCTCGTGGCAGAGATCAGCAATCGCCGGCAATTCCGCCATGCGGGCACCACCCTTGAGGGTGTGCAGCTCACGCTGCAGCTGTGCTACATGAACCAGATTGTCCGGATCTTCACGCCATTGCTGTACAGCCGCTTCCACTGACTCGCTGATTTCCTGAGCTTCTTCGAGGAAGATTTCGAGAATTTCCTCGTCACCTTCATCCAGCTCCGGCAGTGGTGGCAACTCATCGGCAGCAGAGGCAAAAGGATCGGCCGCAGGGACATCGTCAATCAGCAGATCGGTTTCGATATCGGACTGCAGGTCATCAGCAGCCGGTGCCTGCCATTGTGCTTCACTCTCAACCTGAGGCTCTGCTTCAGCGGCAAACTGTTCAGCGTCACTCTCAATCTGTGGTGCACTGAAATCATCTGACAGCAGGTTTGTGTCAGGTTCAGCCAGGCTGAAACCAGAGTCAGCATCCAGAGCTGCATCATCCGCGTTATCTGGCGCAGCAAACTGCCAGTGACTGATGGTATTGATCAGCTCGTCGGCCGCCGTAGTTTCCTGACCGGCTGCAAGACAGTCCATCATCGACAGAATCGTTTCATGGGCATCTGATGCGGTCTGCAGCAGTTCGCTTTCTGCGGCGGCCTGCTCCTGAGCAACGCGACGATAGAGATCATCCAGCGCTTCCGCCAGAGACTGAATATGCGGGACTTCCGCCTGACGCGCACCGGCAGCAACATCCTGCAGGTCTTTACTCAGCTCAGTCAGTACAGAGCAGTCGTTATCGCGCTGCCATTTCTGCAGCAGACGATCTGCATCCAGCAGTGAATCCATCCCTTCTGCCAGGAACTGAGCAATCGCCTGTGGGTTTGGCCCCTGACGACTGTCTTCCTGTCCCTGCAGAGGTTTCAGAATCTGATGCTCGAGCTCATTGATACGGGCGATAAATTCTTCAGCGCCATTCAGTGCCGGTGCCTTAAGCAATTCACGGTCATCCAGTGCCGAAGCGATGATGGCAGAGCCATCCTGCAGCAGGCTGACAATGTCGCGACTGTTAGCCACCTGATAAGCACGCAGCTCTTTAATCAGACGCTCCAGCGGCGAAGCCACTTCTGCAATCGCGGTGACACCCGCCATGTGGGCACTGCCTTTGAGTGTATGCAGGGCACGCTGGACCTGATCACTTAGGGCATTGAGGAAGTCTTCTGCGTGGGAAGCCTGGACAAACTCATCGACGGTGGCCAGATGCGTGCGTGCTTCATTTTCAAACACTTCAAGCAGGGCATCCGCTTCGGCTTCGTCGTCATCTTCGACGCCATAGCCAGACAGAGCACTGTCCGCAGTCTCTTCTGCCGGGTAAGGCAAATCTGTGGCGCTCAGCGTGATGTCATCATCTTCGGCCAGTGTCAGTTCAGAATCACTGTCCTGTTCAGCAGCGTCACTGTCTGACAGTTCAACATCAACTCCTGCAACGTCAATTCCGTCGCCTTCGTCTTCAGCACCGATACCTTCAATACCAGTCTCTGCAGCGCCGGTTTCTTCAGGGACAGGCGCTGCGTCACCCAATTCGGCTGCAGAATCAGCGGAAGCTACAAAAGGTGATACTGATTGGCCATCGGCGAGCGCAAAGGCGTAATCCATCAGCGGCTGGGTATCGATGGATGCAGGACGCTGATTACGGAAGTCGTCAATCAGAGCCGGTAACTGGCTGATCACATGGTCGACCAGATCCACCAGGTTCTGCGAGATAACAATGGTGTTATCCAGAACCCGGTTAAACATATTTTCCACAGACCAGGCGAGCTCGCCGATAACGCCTGCTTTCACCATGCGGCCACTGCCTTTCAGCGTGTGGAAGGCACGGCGTACGGTAGTCAGGGCTTCGTTATCATTCTGATCCGCTTTGAACTGAGGCCAGAATTCGTTCAGCGTATCGCCGACTTCTTCGGCTTCTTCAAGGAAGATTTCGATGATTTCATCATCAATCAGATCATCGTCATCATCTTCGGCAACGACTTGCGCAGCAGCGGGCGCTGCGACTTCACTGACCTCAGGTTCTGCAACCTGTTCCTCAACAGCAATACTGGCGTATTCCTGCTCAAGAGCCTGTTCGTCAACTTCTGGCAGCTGCTCTTCTTCAGCATCGGCCAGAGAATCGTCTGCTGGAAGATCGAAGCTGATGGATTCTTCAGGTGTTTCTTCTGCCGCATAAATAACTTCTTCACTGGCCATTGGCTCAGCAAAATCAGCGCTGTGATCTTCCACCGCCGGTAACTGTTCATCACCTTCCAGCGGGAAATCTTCATGCTCAGGTGCGGCCGCGGAAGCCGGCAGCTGATCAAGCGCTTTTTCCGCTTTGGCCAGCAGATCTTCACCGGCGCTGCGTGGGTTTTCTGAGTAACGTTCAACGAAGTACTCAATACCGGACAGCACATCCGCGAGAATATCCAGAATCGCCCATTCCGGCTTCATCTGTTTATCGATCAGATCTTTTTGTACGAACGAAGCGGCGCGCGACAGAATGCCCGCCACACGAGGCAGCGGAATCATGCTCAGGGAACCTTCAATGGTGTGCAGCAGGCGCGGCACATCTTCCAGTTCCGGCAGTGACCATTGTTTAGCAATGTACTCGACGATGGCGTCTTTGACCTGCTCCAGCACGTT
Organism: Thalassolituus sp. UBA6592; assembly: GCF_002433655.1. Taxonomy (NCBI): domain Bacteria; kingdom Pseudomonadati; phylum Pseudomonadota; class Gammaproteobacteria; order Oceanospirillales; family Oceanospirillaceae; genus Thalassolituus; species Thalassolituus sp. UBA6592. Next base: position 50,749 of record NZ_DJIO01000133.1, read on the forward strand.
ACGCGCTTCACGCAGCACAGCTTTCTGTGCGTCGCTCATAGCGCTGCTGCCTCCGCTGGCATTCAGATCACCTTCGCGCTGCATACCACTGATGGTGGCTTCGACGTACAGCAGTGCACCGGCAATATCGAGCAGACCGGCATCCGAGATGTCGCCGCTATCCAGCATACGGGCAACAGCACCCTGCTGTTCCTGCATCACTTTGCGCGGCATGCCAATGCCCAGCATGCCCATGGTATCGGCTATCTGCTTCAGCGATGGCGTCAGCTCACGCAGTGCGTTCTGACGGTCATCATCACTGCGCACCAGCAGATCCAGACGATCTTTAACGGCAGCAATTTCTTCAGTCAGGGCACCCAGCACATTGCCTACGGTGTCTTTGTCCGGGCCGGCCAGTGCATCCTGTTCTTTACGGATTTCTTCTTCGGTCGGCAGCGCCTGGCGCAGACCAAAGGTTTCCTGTACCTCACGGATGGCTTCGCTGCTGACATCAGTGCGCGCCACGTAAAACAGGATATTTTTCAGCAGTTCTTCCGCCGGCGGCTGGTTCAGCGCGCGGGCAGGATTATCAATAATGGTTTTCAGCTGATGATCGAGCTGACGCAGCAGGCTCTTGGCGCTGTTCGGCATACTCTGCTGCTTCATCAGCCATTCGCTGAAAGCCAGTGCCGGTAACCAGACCAGTCCCTGCGGGGTTTTGCCAAGCGCCTTATGCAGACGGGCAAACACTTTATTCAGGTATTGTTTGGCAACATCCGGCTGTTTGTTCTGCAGCAGCTGGAGAGTCGCAGTCTGCAGCATCTGCCGGACTTTACGGATCCAATGAGAGAAATCGTCACTTTCGAACGGACGCAGCTGATCAATGGAGAGCAGAGGAGTCTGCGGAATTTTAGGGGCAAACAGCGCTGTCTCGGACAGGAAAGCCTCGCCGCGCGCTGAACGCAGTTCGTTCAGAATCGGCAGCAGCACCACAGGCAGATCTCGGCGGCCTACCTTTACGTGCTCAAGGTAATGCGGCAGCTGAATAATCGCCTGCATAAGGATCTCCAGACCCTCACGCTCATTGCTCAGCCCGCCTTCAGAAATAGCAGCCGCAACGGCCTCCATTTCTTCGGCCAGCAGGGCAGCGCCATAGAATTCCACCATCTGTAACGTGCCATGGATCTGATGCAGATAGCTCAGGCAGAATTTCAGGCGGCTGTTGTCCTGGGGATTCTCTACATACGCTTCCAGCGCCTGCTGGGCCTGTTGCAGAGTTTCTTCGATTTCCCCTTTTACCCATTCCAGGGCGATGTAGTCCTGACTCATCGCCTTGCGGTCTCCCCTGTCGAATTATTTTGCTTACGCACGAATGCGGATACCTGACTGCTATGCACTGGTTCTAACAACGGGTGTTGAAAATCCACCATTTCCCCCAGGCCGATTACCAGAATACCGCCGGGCGCGAGGCGCTCGGCAAGAACGTTCAGGATTTCCCGGCGACGCCAGCGGCGGAAATAAATCAGCACGTTCTGGCAAAAAATTACATGTTGTGACTGCAACGGGCAGCTGGCCAGGTCGAGAATATTGACCTGAGTAAAACAGCTGCGCTGCCGCAGAGTGTCTGCGACCTCGAACGAACCATCAGCCCCCGCCTGGCGAAAGCCAAGTTTGGCGTAATCGCCCGGCACCAAAGAGACGGAACGTGTCTGATATTTCCCGGCTCTGGCCTTACGCAGAACAATGGTAGAGATATCTGTCCCTGTCACTGCATAGCGTTTGCCTGCCGGTTTCAGCCAGCGTTCACCAACCATGGCAAGGCTGTACACTTCTTCCCCGGAAGAACAGCCCACACTCCAGAATTCAATCGTGCCGGTATCGTCTTCTCTGGCCTTTTTCTGCACATATTGCTCAACAAAAGCAAAGGCATCCGGGTCACGGAAAAAACGCGTTTCCTGCACTGTCAGGCGATCAACCAGAGTACTCCACTCGATCGCACCCGCCGGGCCATTCTGCACCCGCTCGTAGTATTCCTGATAACTGGAGCAGCCAACTTCCTGCATACGCAGGCCAAGGCTGGTCTGCAGGAAGGAGCGGCGCTGGGGTGTGATACACATCCCGGTACGCTCCTCCAGCAGGTTCTGCCAGCGGGCAAACTGAGTGTCGTCCAGTTCCGGCAGACTACTCCTACCTGCGAGCAATTGATGATTCATTCAATATCATCCAACGAACAGGGGCTTACAGCACCTGCTGCTGATCCAGGTCCAGTTCGGCTTCAGGCAGCTTAAAGCCGGCAACCGACTCACGCAGCTTGTTGGCCATTTCCGCCAGGTTACCAATCGATTTCGCGGTTGCAGTAGTACCCGCAGAAGTCTGCGAAGTAATTTCCTGAATAACGTTCATCGTGTTGGAAATATGGCCCGCAGAAGATGCCTGCTGACGTGCCGCGTTGGAAATGTTCTGAATCAGTTCCGCAAGGTTTTTCGATACGTTCTCAATCTCTTCCAGGGCAACACCCGCATCCTGTGCGAGGCGGGCACCACGTACCACCTCGGAGGTGGTGGTTTCCATCGAGATTACCGCTTCGTTGGTATCGTTCTGAATCGTTTTAACCAGTGCTTCAATCTGCTTGGTCGCAGCGGCTGAACGTTCTGCCAGACGCTGTACCTCGTCCGCAACCACCGCGAAGCCCCGGCCGGCATCACCGGCCATGGATGCCTGAATCGCAGCGTTCAGAGACAGAATGTTGGTCTGGTCAGCAATGTCGGTAATCAGGGAGATGATGTCACCAATCTCCTGTGAGGATTCACCCAGTCGTTTAATACGCTTGGAGGTTTCCTGAATCTGTTCACGGATGTTATCCATGCCGTTAATGGTCGCCTGTACCACTTCAGCACCTTTGTTCGCGATCGCAACCGACCGCTCCGCAACCGCGGATGATTCCGAGGCGTTGGCAGATACCTGGTCAATAGAGACCGCCATTTCGTTAATCGCAGCAGAAGCACCGGCAATTTCCTGCGCCTGGTGTTCAGAAGCTTCGGCCAGGTGCATCGCAGTCGCCTGAGTTTCCTGGGCCGCGGAAGATACCTGTACCGCTGTCTCGTTAATCGCGAATACCAGAGAGCGCATCTGGTCGATCGCGTAGTTAATGGAGTCAGCAATCGCACCGGTAAAGTCTTCGGTTACCGTCGCAGAGGCTGTCAGGTCACCGTCCGCAAGGTCAGCAATTTCGTCCAGCAGACGCAGAATCGCCATCTGGTTCTGTTCGTTTTTGTCAGCGGTTTCTTCAAGGTCACGACGGGTCGTGCGGTTAGAAACAACAACCAGCAGTACGATCACTACCAGAGCAGCCACACCGGCGAGGTAACCCACCAGCTGAAGGAAGAAACGCGTTGCCGCGTCATCCTGAATTGTCTGAGTCAGGGAAGAGGTCTGGTTCAGCAGAGTTTCAGAATCAGAGAAGATAGAGTCAGATGCTTCACGCACCTGGAACAGTTCAGGAGAGGTTTCCAGAATCTCATCCACAGAACCGGATACGAATTCAAACAGCTCAGCAACTTCCGCCAGCGCGTATACCGCTTCTTCGTCCGTTACCTGAGAAATACCCATGGCCACGTTGCCCTGGATCATACCGTTCAGTACCCGACCGAACAGCGAGGCGTCCCGGCCGAAGGCGTCCGCCGCCATTACCGCGTCTTCACCACCAGCCAGTACCTTGTTAACGGAACGTACGATACGTTCTGCCAGCCAGGACTGACGCTGGGCAACCGCTACCTGGTCCGCCGGAGCATCGTTATCGAGCAGAATTTCTACAATCTCATCGTATTCCACCTGCAGCTGTGGAATCGTTTCCGCCAGAGTCGCGGCTACTTCGTGCAGAGAGAGAATTACGTCTTCAGCGCGTACAATCTGGTCAGCGTTGGTACGTACTGTATTCCACAGTGTGCCCACGTCGGTCATCGCCGCCATTTCCGCCGGTGGCAGACCGGTCGCGCTGTCACCCTTAATCAGGTAGTTCCAGTGTTCGGCAAACGAGTTACGAGCCTGCTTCAGCTCGGAGAACGCCGCCTGCTTACCGCCCGCCGCTTCGGTGGCGTTCTTCGCCAGCTCCTGCGACAGAACCCGCAGCTCACCGGCGTGTTCCAGATACTGGTCGTCACGATCCGCCAGAATGTTTACGTATACCGTGATACCACCGAACACCGCCAGAAACACCACCAGCAGGCCCACAAGGACACTATTGGTGCGATTCTGGAAGGTAGTCGACAATATGCTTCCTGAATTTCCGCTCATGCCGTTCTCTCCACACTCTCTGCATGCATTGTAATAATTCACACCCTGACGGGCATTCGGGTGAAACACCCGCCCAGGCCGGATTGCATTAACCTGACCTGTATCTGTCATCAGCAAGGCCAGCGTATTCTGCCGGACTTACTGCGGTTACTCGCTGCCCAAAACCGCGCTGCGGCCAGGCAACAAAAAATCGTTTTCAGCGTTGCGCAGCAAACTGCTGCAGCTCAGCGTTTTTCTGTTTCAACGTCTGTGCCTGCGTTGCCAGACTGCGTATCCGTTCCAGAACGTCCTCGCGAGGCAGGCCCGAGAAATTCTCCCGGACGATGTCATGTGCTGTCTTGCCGTAATCCACAATCAAACCGGCTTCGGCCCTGACATCCGGATTCTCCGCCTTACGGATGTTCATAGCTAAATTGCCGCGCTGAATCCCAGCGGCGTGCCGGGAAATAAACATCCAGCCAGTAGCCACACTTTCAGCTTTGTGCATCCCACCACTAAGCACTGTTGCGCGCATCGCAGCGTCGTCATCTTCCATCCATGCCAGCCGCTCCAGCAGCAAACTGACACTCTCCATATCCCCGCTACCAGTCTGATCACGCCCGGCATGGTAAGCCATGCGCTCAGCTACGGCGTTCGTTTCAGCCAGCAATTCGCTGAGCTTATCCAGCGCCAGGCATGACTTACCCATTAAGGCGCTTTCTTTCTGCACGTTAAAAACGGCAGTCTGCAGTTCCGCCCACTGTTTATTCACCGGTACCAGGTGTCGCAGCAACGGATCCGGTTCCGTAATCGCGACCGGAACAATAATCTGCGCGCTGTCAGCGACGGCCTTTTCATTCAGCTCACGCAGACCGGTAAAAGCCTGCTGCCAGCTTTCGCAATCAGCCATCTGCAGAGTCAGAGCATTAAACTCATCAGCATAAGCACTCAGCCGCTGATAAGCAGACACCATATTATGCCGCTCTTCCTCATGCTGATTCATGACCTTAGTTATGATCAGCGCAATAACAATCACCACAGCAACACCCATAACCAGCATGAGCATTGTGCGGCCGTATATGTTTTTCATCGTGAATCCATTCAACGTTGTCGCTATGGTTTAAACAGCGATCTCCAGGAACTCCTGCGCCTGGATTAAATCTCTTAACTCAAAGACCGGCCAGTCACTGCCATCCCGCTGATAACTGTGGGATACAAACTTGGCAAATTCGGGGGCTAGATCCGGGTTGTCATTGCGGCTATCCACAGGGAACTGCTGCATACCCAGTACGGCATCAACCAGCAGACCACTGAGATGGTCATCCTGTTCGATCACCAGCACCCGGCGGCTGCGCCAGTTGGCTTTGGAAGGCAAGCCTAACAGGCCGGCAAGGTCCATCACAGGAACAAGACGGCCACGTACATTAGCAACACCGAGCACCCAGTTACGCACGCCCGGTACTTTGGTCAGGCGCGGCGGCTGCAGAATTTCCGCAACATCCGCCATGTCCGCCATAAAATGGCGTCCTGCCAACATAAAGCCGACGCCACGCCAGTAGCGTACCGCTTCGGTCTGTTGTGGCAGCGCCGATGCGTTGCGACGGCTGCGCTCAGCAATGTCCAGCAGCAGAGCAAACGGTTGCATTATCAGCCTGCCATCACTGAATTGATTTCAGAGCTCAGTACAGATTCTGCAACTGGCTTAACCAGATAACCGCTGGCACCCTGACGTTTACCCCATACACGGTCAGTTTCCTGATCTTTGGTGGTAACGATAATCACAGGGATGTGCTGGGTTTCAGGGTCTTTTGTCAGCTGACGGGTCGCCTGAAAGCCGTTCAGGCCTGGCATAACGATATCCATCAGAACAACATCAGGCTTTTCTTTACGCGCCAGGGCAACACCATCCGCGCCATTTTCTGCCGTCAGTACTTCGTGACCATGCTTCTCCAGCATTGCGCGAAATGCTTCAGTTTCAGTTGGAGAATCATCAACTACCAAAATACGGGCCATGCCATTTTCCTCTTAAATTTTTTGTCTGTAACCAAAGGCTCAGGATTTAACGTACTGCCTGATGGAACCCAACAGCTCTTCTTTGCTGAATGGTTTGGTCAGGTACTGATCCGAACCAACAATCCGCCCTTTAGCTTTATCAAACAGACCGTCTTTACTGGACAGCATAATGACAGGGGTCGACTTAAATTTTGAGTTATTTTTGATCAGTGCGCAGGTCTGATAACCATCCAGACGCGGCATCATAATGTCGACGAATATAATGTCGGGATGGGTATCCGCTATCTTGGCCAGTGCATCAAAGCCATCTGTTGCTGTGATCACTTCACACCCGACCTTCTTGAGCAAAGTCTCGGCAGTACGACGAATGGTTTTACTGTCGTCGATCACCATGACTTTTGTGTTCTGAAAGTTATCTTCCATAGGGAGGCCTTAACCATCCGTTCTTATGTTGTAGTAAGCAGCTTTGTGTCTGATAGAAGTATCAGGCGCCATTGCGTCACGTTTGTATCACATATCATGCGACAAACGCCAGCGCGCCGCCATGAGCCGGATCACACAATTCAGTTACACCTTATGAACATTTATTGAGATACACTGGCACTTTCAACAATCCGGGCCCTACGGAGCTTTTATGACAGTCAAGCTTGGTGTCGTGATGGATCCCATCGCAGACATTACCTATAAGAAGGATACAACCCTGGCACTGCTGGATGCAGCCCAGCAGCGCGGTTGCGAACTCTGGTATATGGAACAGTCCGACCTTTCCATTCAGAACGGACGTGCAATGGCCAGAATGGCACCTCTTAATGTCCGTATGAATCCCGAAGATTGGTTCGACTTAGGCGAATATCAGGAATTGCCTCTGGGAGAGCTGGATATTGTGCTGATGCGTAAGGATCCGCCTTTCGACGGTGAATTCATTTACAGCACTTACATTCTTGAGCGCGCAGCGGAAGAAGGCGCACTGATCGCCAACAATCCGCAGAGCCTGCGTGACTGCAACGAGAAAGTATTCGCCACCGCATTTCCGCAATTTATGACGCCAACCATCGTCACCCGTCGTGCCGATCTGCTGAAAGCATTTCACCAGGAGCACGGCGATGTGATCTTCAAACCGCTGGACGGTATGGGTGGCTCATCCATTTTCCGTATCAAGCCGGATGACGCCAACATCAATGTCATCATTGAAACCCTGACCGACTTCGGCAAGCAACAGATCATGGCGCAGCGCTTTATTCCGGAAATCACCGCCGGTGACAAACGCATTCTGATGATTGATGGCGAGCCGGTGCCTTACTGCCTGGCACGCATTCCGGCGCAGGGTGAAACCCGTGGCAATCTGGCGGCCGGCGGTGCTGGTGTAACTCAGCCACTGAGTGATGAAAACCGCGCCATTGCAGAAAAAATCGGTCCGATCCTGAAAGAAAAAGGCCTGTATTTTGTTGGCCTCGACATCATCGGCAATAACCTCACGGAAATTAACGTTACCAGCCCGACCTGTGTGCGTGAAATCAGCCGCGATTCCGGTATCGACGTTGCCGGCCAGCTGATTGATTGTCTGCTGAGCAAGCTCAGCTGATACAGCAATGCCCGGCCATTGCCGGAAACAGCCATTAAAAGTGCTGTTTCCGGTATTTTCCGCCGCCCGTCAGCACCCCGCTCAACTGGACAAAGCCCCCTCAAAAGAGCAAACTTGCTGACATTTAAAACCGGCCATTTCAGGTATTTTTGTCCGCATGTCTGCCACTGTTGTGACCAGTTCTGACCGTCTCTCTTTCACGCTGTTTCTGGCGCTGTTAATTCATGCTCTGGTGATACTCGGTATCAGCTTTACTGCGTCCGACAGTGAAAACCTGTCCAAGACGCTGGAAGTCACGCTGGCCAACTACAAGAGCGACAAAGCCCCGGAAGAAGCCGACTACATTGCGCAGGCCAATCAGGAAGGCAGCGGCACGCTGGACGAAGCGAAAATGCTGACCACAGATGTCGAAGCGGATTTCCAGTCCAACGCCATCAATGAAGCCTCGCCACAGGAGCAGCAGGCCAGCGCGCCGAAGAAGCCACAGGGCCAGCAGCAGACGGTAACCACAAGCGCTGAAACCAAACGCAAAGTCTCCAAAGAACAGACCGAACCAGCCCTGCAGCTGGATATTCCTGATGGCCCGCAGAAGTCATTACTGGAACGCAGTCTGGAAATGGCCAGTCTGGAAGCCAAACTCGATACCCTGCGCCAGACCTACGCCAAAAAACCCCGGGTGCAGCGCCTGACCGCGATGTCCACCATGGCCGCCAGTGACGCCTATTACGTCAACAGCTGGCGCCGTAAAATTGAACAGATGGGCGCGCTGAATTATCCGCGTGAAGCAGAAAACTGCTTTGATAACTGCCGCCTGCGTCTGCTGGTTGCCATCAACCCGGATGGCACCATCCGTGAACTGAATATTCTCGAGTCATCCGGCCGTAAAGTACTGGATGACGCTGCCCTGCGGATCGTCCGCATGTCTGCTCCGTTTGCGCCCTTCACCGAAGAAATGCGCAAAGACATCGACGTGCTGGAAATCATCCGCACCTGGCAGTTCAAAGGAAACCGCTACCTCTCGGAAAGCAATTAATGCAACAACTGCAAAGCCTGAGAAATCACCTGCTGATCGCCATGCCGCAACTGGAAGATTCCTGGTTTGGCGGCACCGTCACCTATCTGTGTGAACACAGCGAAGACGGCGCCATGGGCATAGTGCTCAACAAAACCATGCCGGTGACCTTCGACGAAATCTGCGAACAGCTGGATATTCCGCGCCTGCCCGGCGTATCCCCGGAAATTCTCTCCGGTGGCCCGGTCAGTACCGAGAATGGCTTTATTCTGCACCGTCAGCAGGGCCACTGGAGCTCGACACTGAGCGTCACAGAGCAGTGCCATCTGACCACCTCAAAAGACATTCTCAAAGCCATTGCCGCCGGTGATGGCCCGCGTCATTTCCATCTGGCTCTGGGTTACGCAGGCTGGGATGCCGATCAGCTCGATGAAGAGATCCGCGACAACAGCTGGCTCACCGTCGAAGCCACCGATGACATTCTGTTCGATACCCCCATCGACGAAATCTACAGCAAAGCCCTGGCGGCACTGGGCGTCAGCGCCGAGTTCCTCAGCGGCGACGCAGGTCACGCCTGATGAGTGCAGAACAGGCACCGCCGGAGCGCTTTAAAAGCCTGATGGCGTTCGACTTCGGCACCCAGCGTATCGGCATCGCCATTGGCCAGCGCATCACCGGCAGCGCAAGCCCGCTGAATCCCATCAAAGCCCGCGATGGCGTGCCCGACTGGGACCTGCTGCAACGCGTAGTTGATGAGTGGCAGCCGGATGCTTTTGTGGTCGGTCTGCCACTGAATATGGATGGCAGCGCCAGCGACATGAGCCGCCGCGCCAACAAATTCGCCAAGCGTCTGGAAGGCCGTTATCATCGCCCCGCCTACACCCATGACGAGCGCCTCACCAGCTATGAAGCCAAAGGCATTGTCATAGAACAGGGTGGCAGCCGCGATTTTGGCGCAAACTCCGTCGACGGACTGGCCGCCCAACTGATTCTGGAAAGCTGGATGGCCGCCTGGCCACTGGCGCAATAACGCAGCCGCCAGCGCGCTGTGTACTGTGATTAAACCCCTGAGCCCTCAGGCTCAACGGAGAACGTTATGATCCTGCCGGATATTGAACAGACCTGCACCGAACTGGGTGAACGTCTGGCGACCTACCTCGAACAGAATAACCTCGATCAGCCATTATTAGTGGGCATCCGCACCGGTGGTGTCTGGGTCGCCGACCGTCTGCAACAAAAACTGCAGACCGAAGATGGCGTGGCCTCTCTGGACATCAGTTTTTACCGCGATGACTTCACCCGCCACGGCCTGCATCCCCAGGTTATGGGATCAGAATTACCGGACAGCATCGAAGACCGCCATATCGTGCTGATCGACGATGTGATTATGAGTGGCCGCACCATTCGCGCCGCCATGAACGAATTATTTGATTACGGCCGCCCGGCCAGTATCACCCTGATCAGTCTGCTCGATATCGGCCGCCGTGAATTGCCGATTCAGCCAGACCTGACCGGCGCCCGGCTGGAGCTTGAAGAAGGCCAGCTGGTCAAACTGAGTGGCCCGACCCCCATGACTCTCACTCTCGCCTGAGCGGCGATTAACCGTTATGAGCACAGCAACGATGAACACAGATCCAAGCCAGGTGCAGCTCACCGCCGACGGGCGACTGAAGCACTTCCTTACCACCGAAGGTCTGAGCCGGGAATTACTGACCGAAATCCTCGACACCGCCGATTCCTTTATCAGCACCCAGGAACGGGCCGTGAAAAAGGTCCCGCTGCTGCGCGGTAAAACCGTGGTTAACCTGTTCTTCGAAAACAGTACCCGCACGCGCTCCACCTTCGAACTGGCGGCCAAGCGTTTATCCGCGGATATCCTCAACCTGGATATCGCCCGCTCAGCGACCACCAAAGGGGAAACCCTGATGGACACGCTGTGGAATCTGGAAGCCATGTACTCGGACATGTTCGTCGTGCGCCACGCCGACTCAGGTGCCGCGCACTTTATTGCTGAGCAGGTCACGCCGAACGTTGCCATCATCAACGCCGGTGACGGTCGCCACGCGCACCCGACGCAGGCGATGCTGGATATGCTCACCATCCGCCGCCACAAAGAATCCGTCGAAGGCAAAGTTGTCGCCATCGTTGGTGACATCCTGCACTCACGGGTAGCACGCTCACAGATTTACGCCCTCAACACCTTAGGCGCTGCCGAAGTACGGGTAATCGGCCCGGGCACCTTGCTGCCACGCGACATCGAAGCGCTGGGCTGCAAAGCCTTCTACCGCATGGAAGACGGCCTCAAAGACTGCGACGTGGTCATCATGCTGCGCCTGCAGAAAGAGCGTATGCAGAATGCCCTGCTGCCATCCGAAGGCGAGTTCTTCAAACTCTACGGCTTAACCGAACAGAAGCTGGCCATCGCCAAACCGGATGCCATTGTTATGCACCCGGGCCCGATCAACCGTGGCGTGGAAATCGAATCCGCCGTGGCCGACGGCATGCAGTCGGTGATCCTCAACCAGGTGAGCTACGGTATCGCCGTGCGCATGGCGGTGATGGCCATGGCCATGAGCGGTCAGCAGCAGGAAAGAAATGAACAGACTGATGGTCAGGAGGAGGCATAAGCATGAGATACCTGCATATTGAAAACGCCCGCCTGATCGATCCGGCACAGCAACTGGATAAAGTCTGCGACATCTACGTCGCCGGCGGACGTATCGCCGCCATCGGGCACAAACCTGCCAGCGGCGAAATCGAAGAAAGCATTGATGCCAATGGTCAGTGGCTGGTGCCCGGCTTTATCGATCTGGGCGCACACCTGGCCGACCCGGGTTATCCACAGAAAGGCTCCATCGACTCCGAAACCCGCGCTGCCTGTGCCAGTGGTTTCACCCACGTGTGCTCACTGCCGGATACCAAACCGGTCGCCGACAGCTCAGCCGTGATTCAGCAGATTCTGGAAAAATCCGCCAAAGCCGGATTCGCCAGCGTGCTGCCTCTGGGCGCCGTGACTCAGGGGCTGGCCGGTGAACAGCTGGCCAACATGTACGGCCTGCACGAAGCCGGATGTGTGGCGCTGAGCAACGCCCGCACCCCGTTCAAAGACAGCTACGTACTGCGCCGCGCTATGGAATACGCCGCCACTTACGACATCCCGCTGTTCCTGCAGCCAGATGACGTATCACTGAGCGCCGGCGGCTGTATGCACGACGGTCCGGTGGCTACCCGCATGGGCCTCAGCGGTATTTCCGCTACCGCCGAAACCATCGCCCTGGCGCAGATTCTGTTAATGACCGAACAGACCGGTGCCCGCGTTCACATCAGCCAGATCAGCTGCGCACGCAGCCTGAAAATGCTGGGCAACGCCAAAGACAACGGCATTAACGTCACCGCCGATACGCCACTGGCCAATCTGGTGTACACCGAAGAATCCGTGCAGGGATTCAACAGCCTGTTTAACGTGCAGCCACCACTGCGCAGCGAAGCCGACCGTCAGGCGCTGCTGGCCGCAGTAAACGCCGGTGAACTGGCCATCAGCTCCAACCACCGTCCGCATGAAATTGCTGCGAAGAAAGCCCCGTTTGCTGATGCCGAAGCCGGCATGAGCATGTTCGACAGCTTCCTGCCGCTGGCACTGCAACTGGTTGAAAAAGGTGAGCTGAGCCTGTCAGCCCTGATCAATGCCGTCAGCAACCGCCCGGCAGCGATTCTCGGTATGGAACAGTCACTGAAAGAAGAGAGCTGGTTTAATGCCGCACTGATCGACCCACAGGCCGTGCGCAGTGTGAGCAAATCATCCCTGTATTCCAAAGGCAAAAACTCGCCATTGAATAATCAGGATGTGAAAGGCTCAGTCAGTGCAGTGTTCGTTGACGGACGTCGTGTGTTTTAACTGTGGTTGAATAAACAGTGTTAAAACTCATAAAAAAGCCGGATATATTCCGGCTTTTTTATGCTGAATTTTCACCCGTTTTTTTACCTAAATCCTTTAAACAAACCTTTTAACCAAAACCCAGGCTACGCCACAGATACGAAAACGGCACCACCAGCAATAACGCCGGTAAAAAATTAATCACGGCGAAATTCATAATTCCCGCCATACGCATCCCTACCGCCACCATAATCAGACCGCCCACTGCCGAGAAATCAGCAAAGGCAACATCATCCATATAAGGCATAATCATTTTTGCCAGCAGAAACAGACTGGATTGCACCGCCAGCTGGGCGATAAAAATCAGCGCAATACTCGGCCCGAGGCTGATACCAAAAATCATCGCGGTGAGAAAATCCATCATGCTTTTCACCAGCAACAGCTGATAATCACCATTCAGACCTTCAGTAATGGAGCCAAGAATCCCCAGCCCGCTGGCGCAGAAAATTACGATCAGAGAGTTGTACTGCGTGCTGAACTCTTCGCCGCTGAGATGCGACTTCATCGGAAAGACTTTCTGCATAAGTCCCTGAGCAGCAGCCGCTGCACGGGTAACGCCTTTTTCCAGATACAACAGTTCACCCAGGGCCGTACCAAGAATAAAGGCCATCACAACAACCGCCAGATAATGGATATTGCCCAGCATATGAATGCCAATCGCCACCGCGCACAAGGCAAACGTCGGCATCAGTCCGGCGCGCATGCGCTCGGGTAAATGGTTCGCTAACAGCACACCAAACAGGGTGCCGCCAACAATGGCAGCACTGTTAATCAACGGGCCGATCATAGAATAATCCCTGAAGAGGTTGAGTCAGCAATCACTGAGATGACTGACAATACGCGGGATTATAATGTGACTGCTGTTTATTTATTAACCCGCTTGCTGGAACTGTGCGGACCAGCTCAGATAACTGCGGCCACAGAGCCGGACGCCATGCGCTAACCACGACGTATCTGCTAACCGCAACTTATCTCACAACCAGAGTTTACCCACCGGCGTCTTCGCACCGTAATGGGTAATCAGCTGGGCCTGCAGCAGCTCAGCACAGGCCAGCGCATCGGTCAGGGCATGATGCGGATGATAGAAAGGCAGACCGTAGCGGCGGCGGGTGTCTGCCAGGCGCAGAGATCGTCGCTGATAACCGCTGAGTTTTTGCCAGAAGGTTAAACGGGTAATGTCTGCCTCCAGCGCCATGGTATCAATCACCGGAAAGGTAATGCCCTCACCTAAGCGACGCAACAGTGCGCGGTGCAGAAAGCCACGCTCCATTTTGCGGTAGTGCGCCACCACCACATGGCCGGCCATACGTTCCAGTAACGGCTGCAGATAGCGGTTAAGGTCCGGAGACTGTGCCACATCACTGTGGGTAATGCCGTGAATTACCACCGAGTCACCGGGTAAATGAGCCCGTGGACGTACAACCCAATGACAGGCCTGGCTGTTGTAGATGCGCTCCATCTTCATCGGCACCAGTCCGATACTGACGATATCGCCTTTTTCCGGGTCCATACCGGTAGTTTCAAAATCCATCGCCAGCAAAGGCACATCACAGATAGGCGTATCCGCAGCCGGCAGTCCGGCCGCATAAAATTTACGCAGCAACGGTGACGATGATTTCTGCGCCAGCTCGGCATACAGTTCAGGCCAGTCGCCGACATGCATGTCATCACTGACGTTATCAGGTTCGTTACTGACCTGCCCCGGTCTTAAATAGAACATCAGTTGGTCCGTCCCGGCTGATAGCGATATTTAAGGTATTTTTGTGCGTTCGACACAATCAGAAAGGCATCACGCAGGTTTTTACGTTCAAAGTCAGAAAGATTTTCCGGCTCAATATTATTGTCCGGTACCCGTCCGGCTTCGAGATCCAGCGCCTGGTGACGGATACGCACCATCGCAATCAGTTCCAGCGCATCACGCAGGTCAGGGCCACTACCCGGAGACAGAATTTTTGCATCAATAATATCCTGCAGACGCTCAAACGAATTGCGCGCGCGTGATCCGATCGACAGCGCATGCACACGGATCAGGTCTGCCAGCGGCGCGGTACCACGACGCTTCATATTGATCGACTTATTGTGATCACCATCCGCTTCCATCACAAAGTTTTTAAAGAAACCCAGCGGTGGTGTACGCATCAGCGCGTTACGCGCCATGCAGGACAGGAAGCGGTTATTCTTCTGTGCTTTGGTGCGGATCAGTTTATTCAGTCGCGCCGCCCAGCGGTTTTCCCCCCAGACACCTTCCAGATCAAAAAAGATGGAGCTGTTAAGCAGGAATTCCGGCGTTGGCTGTTCAATCCATTCGGTAAAATAACCTTCCCAGACTTTTAATGGCTGCCGCCATTTTTTGTTGGTCGCCATAATATGGCCGGTACAGTATTTATAACCACAGGCATCCAGACCATCACTGACGAATTTCGCCAGCTCGACAAAATACGCATCGTGTTTAGCCGGATCAAAACTGTTATCCAGAATAATCGCGTTATCCTGATCGGTAACAATCAGCTGCTCTTCACGCGCCATAGAACCCAGTGCCAGAAAACAATAAGGCACAGGCGGCGGGCCTAATTTCTCTTCCGCCAGTTCCAGTAAACGCTGTTTAAAACTGCGGCCAATTACCGCCATGGAACTGCCGATCATGCGTGAGTTGGCATCTTCAGCAATCAGACGGCTGAAGCAGGCCTGCACATCCGCCTGCAGCGGCATTAATTCTTCGACTGTCTGGGCGCTGAAAATACTGCGCACCACAAACAGGCTGTTCTGTGATTCGTAACGGATAACATCCGGCAGGGTGATAACGCCTAATGGCTGCCCCTGGCGTAGCACAGGTAAATGGTGCACATTATCGCGCAGCATTTTCAGCATGGCTTCAAACACCAGCTGATTGTGTTCAACCGTGACCACTTTTTTACTCATGATATCGGTCACCGGCGTTTCATATGGCAAACCAGGAGCTACCAGACGATCGGTAATATCACGGTCGGTCACAATACCGCGCAGCGAATCTTCCGGGTCTGCGGTTTCATCGGTAATCAACAGCGCCGAGACGTTTTCTTCCATCATCTGCCTGGCCGCTTCACGGGCACTGGCAGTGTGGTGCAGCAGCACAGGTTCTCTGGCAATGAGAGTTTCAATACGTGCCGTCATCAACTCATTGGCATCTTCCTGACGGGCAACCGCCTGACGCAGGCGGGTACGGTCTTCCACCTCCACCTGATCAGCAAATTCTACGTATTCTTCAAAAATAGAAATAAACAGTTCCGCCGGCACCAGATACACCAGCGTATCTTCCAGAGCGGTAACAGGGAAACGCGCACGACGGTTACGCAATAAACCAAATTCGGCAAAAAAACCGCCCTGTGTTAAACGGTTATAAAGATCACCGTTGCGGCGATAAACCTCCACCGAACCACTGCGGATCAGAAACCAGTCGCTGAGTTCAGTACCAAATTCGAGAATGCGGGTACCGGCTTTGTAATAAGCAATATCCACCGACTGAGCAACTTTGTTCAGCACCTCATCCGGCAACACCGACATCGGCTGATGCTGGCGCAGAAATTCAAGTATTTCGATCTGTTCTGCCTGCATAAATGCAGCTCTCCTGAATTTGCTTAAATACAAAAAAGGCCCGGGTACACACCGGGCCTTTTTTACGACTGAATAAAATCAGCCTTTTCGTGGTTCGGACATCAGGCCCTTAATCATTGAGAACATGGCCACCAGCAACACCACAGTAAATGGCAGACCGGTAGATACCGCCATTGCCTGCAACGCAACCAGACCACCGCCCAGAATCAGAGCGATAGCAACCAGTCCTTCAAAAGTACACCAGAAAACACGCTGTGGTGTTGGTGCATCTACTTTACCGCCAGCGGAAATGACATCAATCACCAGTGAGCCGGAATCTGAAGACGTCACGAAGAAGACGATCACCAGAATGATGGCAATGAAAGAAGTAATCTGTGCCATTGGCAGTGCATCCAGCATAGCAAACAACTGCAGTGGCAGGTCTGCTTCCGCAGCAGCTTTGTAGCCATCCTGTACGTACTGATCAATCGCAGTACCACCGAATACGGTCATCCACAGTACACAGGCAGCGGATGGTACCAGCAGCACAGAGACGATGAACTCACGTACGGTACGGCCACGGGATACGCGGGCGATAAACATACCAACGAATGGTGACCAGGAGATCCACCATGCCCAGTAGAAGGCGGTCCAGCCAGACGCAAAGTTAGCGTCTTCACGACCAACCGGGTTGGCCAGTGCCGGCAGATTTACCATATACGCCCACAGGTTTTCGAAGAAACCGGTAAAGATCGCCAGAGTCGGACCAACAACGATCACGAACAGCATCAGCAGGCCAGCCAGTGCCATGTTGATTTCAGACAGACGCTTAACACCTGCATCCAGACCAGCAACCACAGACACCATCGCAATGGCACTGATACCGATCACCAGCAGAATCTGCGTGGTCTCACCCATTGGGATACCGAACAGATAATTCAGACCGGATGCTGCCTGAGACGCGCCCAGACCCAGCGAAGTAGCCAGACCAAACAGCGTCGCCAGTACCGCCAGAATATCAATGACATGCCCGCTCCAGCCCCATACGCGTTCACCTAACAGCGGGTAGAACACGGAGCGGATGGTCAGCGGCAGACCTTTGTTAAAGGAGAACAACGCCAGACCCAGCGCCAGAACAGCGTAGATGGCCCATGGGTGCAGAGCCCAGTGGTAGATAGTGGCAGCCATACCCAGCGCATGCGCGGCTTCGGCATCACCGGCCGCACCACCTAATGGTGCCCAGTCGGTACGCACACCATCTTCGCCCACGGAAATACCGCCCATGGATGTACCGAAGTGCGCCAGAGGTTCAGACACACCGTAGAACATCAGGCCGATGCCCATACCGGCAGCGAACAGCATGGCAAACCAGCCAGTGTAAGTGTAATCAGGTGTTGCTTCGGTGCCCCCTAAGCGAACTTTACCCAGCGGTGTGAAAATCAGCACCAGACAGACAATAACAAAAATATTACCGGCCGCTAAAAAGAACCAGTCGAGGTTGGTGGTAATCCAGTTACGGATACTGCCGAAGAAAGGACCGGCCTGTTCATGGAATGCCAGCGTGAACGCGACAAACAGAATCACAGCCAGACCGGATATCGCAAATACCCGGTTGTGAATGTCGAGACCGAACGGACCGACGTTAACTACAATGTTGTCTTGCCCGACCTGGTAGTCGGTATCAATCGGATTCACCTCACCATCGGGAATCATCGGATCGTTGTTATCAGCCATTGCGGCTAGCCTCCCTTATTTTGTTTTTTCAGGGGTTACTGAAATCTGCACAGCAGATCAAAAATGCATCCGTAAAATCACGGAATTAAGCAATCTGTCATGAATCTTCCCAGACAGATTAAAGACACTGGTTATACTGAAATCAGCACAAACAGTGAGCAAGCTTAACATATTTTGTACAACTTCTCCCTTTATAGCCTACACAAGTTGCCAATCCCGGATAAAGCCGACATCAAATGTTCTGATAACGACATACTTGCTTAAAAGCGCAAATAAAAAGCCCCGCAATTGCGGCAATGCTGTTCACTTAA
>NZ_DJIO01000161.1:0-20880 GCF_002433655.1 Thalassolituus sp. UBA6592
AATGGAAAAAGTAAAATGCAGGCGCTTGGCGCAGCGATGCGCAAGCTGGTGCAGATTTGTTTTGGTGTTGTGGGCGGTTGGGAGAAATGGTATCTACATAACTTTTGAGATTAAAACTGACTTTTAATTTTCAACCCGCGCTGGTCGGATAACATTTCTGGTTTATAAAACCTAAAATATCGTACCTATACGGGATGAAATCTGCACCCCTTGCACTATGCCTTCAAGGCATCAAAGGGCAGCCGAAAATAAGCCTTCATAGAGATATATACGACCGTATAACCGTAAATGCTGGAGATTATCCAGCATTTACCGGTCACTGGGTATCGACTTAGCAGCCCCCTGACGTTGATCCACAGAAGAACTTAAATTGTCGAAGCAATAATTGCATTTTTAAATGCAGACTTTGTCGCAACTAAACAACCCAATCCTTTAAACTCCGCTTTAGATACCGACTTTTTACTCTTTTTAATGAGCTTCCTTAGCCAACCTTTTGTAAAGAAAGACGAGCCAGACATAAGATCAGTAACCAACTTTTTCATATTTGCGTTACAGGTTTTATTTCTTTCAATCATTCCCTCAACAACCTCTACGGTTCTTTCATTAAAAGACGATTGATAAGCCTTAATTGATGAATCCTCACCAATAACGGCAACAATAAAACCATACAAACGTTCTTTCTCTTCTACAGACAACATCTTAGATTCCTTTCATAATAGATCTGAATTGCATTTCATTCAAACCCGAACTATTAACCATCAATATATAATCCGGTTTCTGAACATCAACCAAAAAGCCGAGGCATTCACCCAGGCCGCATACAGAATAAATTTTATTATCACCATCAACATTTAAGACAGAGACAGCATCCAGGTCATAGGTAGCTTTATATATTTCATAACTACCGCTAAAGCGCTCCCTATCCAACCCTTTCAGGTCACTGAAGTCTTTAATACCAAAAACATAAAGCGGATAGTCCTGTAAATTGAAATACTCGTCGAACCCCTCCAGCTCCCTGGTTATGGTCTGAGCAAAAACAGTATGTCCATTCGCCATCTTAACCGATATGGACATATCTCCGGCGGAATAAAAGGATGCCTCTTTAACCATTACTTCTGGTAATGAAATACTGAAACCTGGGGTTCGCATATAGATTTGAGAGCTATCCGTACCCCCAATAGCAGAACAACCGGACAACAAGGCCACCGCCAAAGATAATATAATTTTCATAAAAGTCCTTTTACTTAAAAATCAGTCATAAACTATCTACCCCACGCCATACGGTCAATAGTTTTAATTAAAAAAACATCTTAATCATAACATCCATTACACAGCTTTCTGACATCATAGAAAATTGGCAAGAAATACCCAGCAAATACAGATATAGCCGATGGATCATCAAGAAACGATATTAAAAATCAGAAATCACTGTTTTTAAGCAGCGCTTTAACCGGTGCATAACTGCGGCGGTGAATTTCGCAGGGGCCAAGTTCTTTTAAAACATCCAGATGGGCTTTGGTGCCATAGCCTTTGTGTTTGGCAAAACCGTAGCCTGGATATTTTTCATCGAGAATAACCATCTCACGGTCGCGCTGAACTTTGGCCAATACCGATGCTGCAGAAATGGCGGCCACCAACGCATCACCTTTGATAATGGTGGTGGTTTCCAGTGTGGTTTCCGGTGCTTTATTCCCGTCGATCAGGGCATGCACACAGGGCAACTGCAAGCCTTCTATGGCACGACTCATGGCCAGCATACGGGCATTTAAGATATTTATTTCGTCGATTTCTTCAACGCTGGCGCGGGCGATACAATAATCGAGTGCTTTCTCACGGATTTCGTCGAATAATTTTTCGCGTTTTTTTTCCGTGAGTTTTTTCGAATCGGTGAGACCTTCGATGGGATTCTGCGGATCAAGAATCACTGCTGCCGCAACCACATCCCCGCACAATGGACCGGCGCCGGCTTCATCGACGCCGCAGTATGGAATACCGTCGTCAAGCAACTGTTGTTCAGCTTCTGTCTGTACCGTCATGGGTTTTACTTCGCCGCCTGACGTTTATCAATCAGTTCAGCAATGGCGGCAGC
Source organism: Thalassolituus sp. UBA6592 (assembly GCF_002433655.1). Taxonomy (NCBI): domain Bacteria; kingdom Pseudomonadati; phylum Pseudomonadota; class Gammaproteobacteria; order Oceanospirillales; family Oceanospirillaceae; genus Thalassolituus; species Thalassolituus sp. UBA6592. The sequence continues at coordinate 2,090 of NZ_DJIO01000161.1, forward strand.
GGCTTCGTTGTCGGCATCACGTTTCAGCTGACGGTGAATAAACAGAAAGGTTTCGTGCAGCTGATGCATGGCTGCAGAATCTTCCAGACGCACCAGCAGGGCTTCGGATAAATGCTCGGCGGTTGCTTCGTGCTGGATATATTCCGGCACCAGCTCGCGTCCAGCCAATAAATTGGGCAAAGAAATATGCGGCTGAGTCACCAGCCGTTTAAGAATATGGTATGTCAGCGGTGCCACAGCATAACCAACGACCATAGGCTTTTTCAGCAGCATGGCTTCCAGCGTGGCGGTACCAGAGGCCAGCAGTATCGCATCGGCTGCGGTCATGCAGGTGTGGGACTGACCGAGTACTACTTTTACCGGCAGATTCACCGGGTAGTCGGCCAGCTGAGCTTCAATCTGATTACGGCGCTCTACCGATGCCGCCGGAATAATAAACTGCAGTTCCGGACGTTTACGGCGCATCAGTTCCGCCGTACGCAGAAACAGTTCGCCAAGACGCTGGACTTCGCTGCCGCGGCTGCCTGGCATCAGGCACACGACTTTGCTGTCTTTATCCAGGCCCAGTTGTTCACGTGCTGGCGCAGTGGGCGTTTCAAACGGGATTTTATCCGCCAGATGGTGGCCGACGAATTTAACCGGAACGTCGTGTTCTTCGTAAAACCGTGCTTCAAACGGAAACAGGGTCAGCATCAGATCGACCGCGCGTTTAACTTTCAGCACACGTTTCTGACGCCATGCCCACACCGAAGGGCTGACGTAATGCGCGGTGGTAATTCCGGCGGCACGCAGCTTTTCTTCTAATGTGAGGTTAAAGTCGGGGGCGTCGATGCCAATAAAAACGTCGGGGGGATTTTTGATCCAGTGATTGATCAGATCACGGCGGACTTTGAGCAGTTCAAATAAACGCCCGAGCACTTCCACCAGCCCCATCACCGACAGCCGCTCCATTGGCACAAAGCTGTTAAAGCCGTGCGCCTGCATCAGCGGACCGCCGATGCCTTCGAATTCGGCATCGGGATAACGTTCTTTCAGAGATTTGACCAACCCGGCCCCGAGCATATCGCCCGAGGTTTCACCGGCCACAATTGCAATACGCACTAGCGGATAATGCCCCGGGTTGCAGCTTTGATGCTGTCAGTCAGTACTGCCACTGCAGCGTCGGCGGCGGCCACTGATTCGAGCTCTTCCATAGCTTCGGCCAGCGTCAGGCTCTGACGGTACAGGGTTTTGTAGGCTTTACGCAGGTTCAGGATGCTGTCTTTGCTGAAGCCACGACGCTTCAGACCTTCGCTGTTAATACCGTGTGGCGCTGCCGGATAGCCCTGAGCCATGATGTAGGCCGGAATATCTTTCAGCACAACGGTTCCGGTGCCGCACATGGAATGCGCGCCAATGGAACAGAACTGATGCACCTGAGTTGCCCCGCCAAGAATAGCGTAATCGCCGATCTTTACGTGGCCTGCAAGGTTGGTGTCGTTGGCGAGAATACAGTTGTCTCCGACGATACAGTCGTGGGCAACGTGTACGTTCACCATAAACAGGTTATTACTGCCGATAATCGTGGTGCCATTATCCTGTATTGTGCCGCGGTGCAGCGTACAGGCTTCACGAATTACGTTGTTATCACCGATCACCAGAGTGGTCGGTTCACCGGCATATTTTTTATCCTGGCACTCTTCGCCAACACTGGCGAACTGGAATATGCGGTTATTTTTACCAATGGTCGTCGGCCCGTTCACGACTACGTGTGGGCCAATTTCCGTACCGTCACCGATTTCAACATCCGCGCCAATGATGGCGTACGGGCCGATTTTGACATCGGCTCCGATCTTGGCGGATGGATCAACAATGGCAGTTGAATGAATCATGTATGCTCCAGATCTCGCTCTGCGCAGGTAATTTCGGCCGCACATGCTACTTTATCGTCGATCAAAGCACGACAATCAAATTTCCACATGCCGCGACGTCCACTGACAAAGCGCGCTTCGAGGATGATCTGATCACCAGGGCCGATAGGACGCTTGAAGCGTACATGATCCGCACCTGCGAAGTAATACAGAGTGGTCGGCTTACGTTTCTCACCCAGCATAGTTAATCCCAGCAGGCCAGCTGCCTGAGCCATGGCTTCCAGCGTCAGTACGCCAGGCATAACAGGATGTCCCGGGAAGTGTCCGTTAAAGAACTCTTCGTTAATGGTGACGTTCTTCAGAACACGGATGGTCGCACCGTTTTCAGCTTCCAGATCAACCTCTTTGATACGGTCGACCAGCAGAAACGGATAACGGTGTGGCAGGAATTCATGGATTTGCTGAATACTTTCTGCGGACATCAAGATTTACCTTTTTGGCCTTTCTCTAACTGTTGTAGCCGCTTGGCTATAGAATCCAGTTGCCGGAAACGGGTCGCTGCGCGACGCCATTCGTTAAATGGCATCTGCGCGGTACCACTGCCATACGCTCCGGGCTCAGTAATCGACTTACTGATCAGAGCCATAGCAGCAACGTGTACGCCGTCGCACAGGGTGATATGTCCGGAAATACCGGCTCCACCTGCGATGGTGCAGTTTTTCCCTATGGTAGCACTGCCTGCAATACCGACGTTGCCAGCAAGGGCAGAACCATCACCAATCTGAACGTTATGTGCAATCTGGATAAGGTTATCAATAATAACGTTATCACCGATTACGGTATTACCCAGCGCGCCGCGGTCGATACAGGTATTCGCACCGATTTCCACGTCATTGCCGATTTTAACACCGCCGAGTTGAGCGATACGGGTCCATTTGCCGTTAGCCGGAGCGAAGCCGAAGCCATCGCCGCCAATTACAGCACCGGACTGAATCCTTACCCGGTCTCCCATCACCACATTGTGGTAAAGGGTTACGTTCGCGTTCAGCAGACATCCCTGCCCTACCACACAGTGAGCGTTCATTACGGTCCCGGTGCCGATTTCACAATCGTCACCAATATGGCAATGCTCGCCGATAACCACGTTAGCACCAATACTGACGTTGTTACCGATAACAGCCGTGTCCGCAATCACAGCGCTGGGGTGTATTCCGGCACTGCCCTGCGGGCGGTTATCAAACATTTGTGTTACCAGCGCAAATCCAAGATATGGATTGTCCAGTACCAACGCTGCACACGGTACATCGTCTGCAACGTCGGGGCTTACGATTACGGCAGCAGCATGGGTATCTGCCAGCTGCGGCCGATAGCTGGCATTGGCCAGGAAGCCAATTTCAGTGGCGGCAGCATCTTTCAGGGTGTTTACGCCTGTGATTTCGGTACTGCCGTCGCCTCTGAGTTCGGCGCCTGTTTTTTCTGCCAATGCAGCCAGGGTGAATTGTTTGGTCATGTGTCGGAAACCACTTACTTGGCGTTCAGTCGTTCCAGCAACAACTTGGTCAGGTCCAGATCCGGGTTTGCGTAAACCACGGCACCGGCCTGATAGACCACATCATAACCACCTTCATCAATGATTGCCTTAAGCAACTTCTCGAGGTCAGGCAATTTACTTTGGAAAAAATCTCTCTTCCATTTCTGGTCAAGTTGTTGCAGCTTACGCTGATAAAATTGATATTCTTTCCCTTTTTCTTCAAATTCGCTTTGAAGCTTGTTCATCTCGTCGGTGCTCATTACCGCACCGTCTTTCTCCCTTTTCTCGCGGATCGAGATCAGATCCGCTTCCAGACTCTTCAGCTGATCAACATCACGTTTGTTGTCATTCTGAAACTGCTGATAAGACGATTTGGCAGCATCAGACAGGAACAGCGCACGCTCCATATCTACTACGGCAATTTTTGTTTCTGCTGCGGCGACCTGAACAAAGACTGTCGCTAAAACCATTAATAACCAACGCATCCTCAGACTCCTATGTCGTTTTGTGTAGATTCTTGTTATCAGAAAACCTGGCCAAGAGAGAACTCGAAGCCTTCAGTATCATCACCACGTTCATCATTCAGCGGGAATGAATAAGTGAATGTCAGTGGTCCGATCGCGGTAATCCACGTCAGGCCAACACCGGTGCTCAGACGCAGTTCGCTGAGATCAACGCCGGAATCACAGTATGGGTGTTTGGTCAGCGTCGGAATGTCCGGATCATTCGGCACATAGCATTCGTCACTGAACGCGTTACCGGCATCAAAGAACACCACGCTGCGTACCGAGCTGCGGTCCTCGATGAACGGGAACGGGAAGATCAGCTCAACACTGGTTTCCACCAGCATGTTACCACCCAGCGCACGCTCACTTTCAAGGTAGCGTGGAGCCGTCACGGCCGAGCCGTTCCCGTCAGTTTCATACAGCGGACGATAGTGGTTCGGGTTGCTGATCGGGTCCGCAGCGCCGTCAGCGTCGGTTACGTAAACCACGCTTGGTGCAGACTCATCAACAATCGGACGGCCAAGCTCATCCAGTTCATACAGTACATCGCCGTTGGCATCCTGCTGGGCCACTTCGACCACAGTGTATTCCGGCAGACCTTTTGGCCCCAGACTGTTGCTGGTATAGCCACGTACAGAGCCGCCGCCACCGGCACGGAAGTTCTTGAAGAATGGCAGACGCTTCTGATCACCATAGCCGTCACCATAACCCAGATCGGTACGCAGGCGCAGTGACCACTCACCGGCAATCGGGAAGTAGTAGTTGGCGGTATAACCCAGTTTGTAATAGGTCAGGTCACTGCCCGGCACGGTAATGTCCGCAGACAGTCGTTGCTCCATACCAGCGGTCGGGAACATACCGCGGTTGAGGCTGGAGTAACGCCAGTTCAGACCCAGAGTGTACTCATCGAACTTGTCACCTTCGTTATCGAGGAAGTCGATGATTTCTGCCGGAACCGTAGTGCCTTCAAACATTTCGGTATTCTGATAACCAACCGAGAACGACAGGCGCTGGCGGCTGGAAATCGGGTAGCCGTAAGTTACGTTACCACCCAGGGTATTGGTCTGGTAATCGGATACGGTATTCAGGCTGGAGTAATCCGTCTCACGGTAGAACAGGTTGAAGCCGCGGCTCACACCATCAATGGTGTAGTACGGGTTCATATAAGAGAAGTTATAGGACTGTACGGTATTGTTCTTCTGCATGCCCAGCGACATACGGTTACCGGTTCCCATAAAGTTGTTCTGACTGATGCTGGCACCCAGAATCATACCGCTGCCACCGGCATAACCGACGTTAAAGTTCAGGCTGCCGCTGAGCTGTTCTTCAACGTTGTAGTTCACGTCGATCTGGTCGTCGGTACCCGGCACGGCCGGCGTTTCAACGTTGACCATTTTAAAGAAACCGAGCTGATTCAGACGGTTTTTACCGGCGTTGATCTTTTCAGTTGAGGCCCAGCCGCCTTCCATCTGCAGCATTTCCCGGCGCAGCACTTCATCTTTGGTGCTTTCGTTACCGGTGAACTGAACACTGCGCACGTAGGTACGTTTGCCCGGCTCAACAAAGAAGGTCAGATCAACGGTTTTATCTTCATCGTTAATCCTGGGAATGCCGTCTACCTTGGCAAAAGTGTAACCATCGTTACCCAGACGGCGCGACATCAGATCGCTGCTGCTGGTGACACGGCGACGGGAGAAGGTATCGCCCTTCTTCAGCAGATACAGACGGGTGAATTCGTCTTCATCCAGCACCAGATTACCGGCCAGCTTCATATCATTAATGCTGTATACATCGCCTTCGGTGACGTTGATGGTGATGTAGACGCCGTCTTTTTCCGGCGATACAGAAACCTGAGTGGATTCAATATTGAAGCGGATATAACCGCGGTCCAGATACCAGGAGCGCAGGGTTTCCAGATCCGCGGCTAACTTCTCGCGGCTGTATTTGTTGTCGCTGGCGTACCAGGACCAGAAATTAGTGGTCTGCAGAGAGAACTGCTTCAGCAGCTCGTCATCGCTGAATTCGTCGTTGCCGACGATATTGATGTGCTCGATGTTGGCAACGTTGCCTTCATCCACATGAATCTGGAGTGACACACGGTTACGCGGCAGACGCACGACTTCGGTATCGATGTTGGCGTCATAACGGCCCTGAGATACGTACTGACGCTCCAGCTCCAGCGCGATACGTTCCAGTGTCGAACGTTTGAACACCAGACCTTCAGCCAGACCGGACTGCTTCAGACCGTCCATCAGCATTTCGGTCTGAATGGCTTTGTTACCGTCGATCTCGATACCGGTAATGGTTGGCAGCTCCACCAGCTGCACAATCAGAACGGAGCCATCGCGGTAGAGTTTAACGTCGTTAAACAGACCGGATTTGAACAGCGAGCGGGAAGCAGCCACCAGTGAGGCTTCATCCACTTCTTCACCCACATTCACCGGGAAGGTACCAAAAACTGTACCGGCCGAAACCCGTTGCAGGCCTTCCAGACGAATGTCAGAAACCACAAAAGATTCAGCAGAAGCGGTAGCGGAGAAAGCCCCCAGTAAAAGCGTAAACAGCAAAGAACGCATGAAAATCGTTATCCAGTCGTATCCGGCAGCAATTACAGCCGGCTAATATCATTGTAAAAAGCTACCAGCATCAGGCTCATAATCAGCATTAAGCCAAACCTGACTGCAACATCCTGTACTTTATCCGGAAGCGGTTTGCCGCGGATCATCTCGGCGAGATAAAACACGATATGCCCGCCATCCAGCATGGGCACAGGCAAAAGATTCAGTACGCCCAGTGAAACAGACAACAAAGCAAGGAAACTGATAAAAGACTCTAAGCCGCCAGACGCTGAAGCGCCGGCTACTTTAGCAATGGTAATAGGACCGCTCAAGTTCTTTACTGATACATCACCTGCGATCATTTTCCACAGGGATTCCAGAGTGAACACTATGTAATCACTGGTCTTGCTCAGACCGATCCAGATTCCCTGAAAAAATCCCGCGTGGCTGGTACGCAGCCAGGATTCCGGTACCTCAGGAATAACCGGCGCAGTGCCGACATAACCGATCTGCTCACCATCGCGATCTTTCGCCGCCGGCGTCAGATTCAGTGTGGTTTCCTGACCGTTACGCTCCACCAGCACAGACAGCGGTTTGTTGGCCGCAACTTTGATTTCCTCAACCCACTCTGCCCAGCTGTTCACTGCCCGGCCGTCAACCGCCAGAATGCGGTCACCCAGCTGCATACCGGCACGTTCTGCGGCGCCACCGGGTTCAATGGTGCCCATCACAGGGTCAAGCTGCAGACGGCGTGGCTCAACGCCCAGTGCGGTCATCGGGTCTGGCGTATCCTGATCGGCCAACCAGCTGTAAACCGGAATCTGTACTTCACGCTGGCCGCCACTTTCTGACAGCAGGCGGATATTCAGCTCGGTATCTTCGCCGATGTAGCCCACCAGTTCCCAGTTGACTTCCTGCCAGGTAGAAACCTCTTCACCATTGATGGCGATGATCTCATCACCTGTGTGTACACCCGCCATTTCTGCCGGACCATCGGCTTTCAGCTCACCCACCACCGGAGCCACACCTGTGGTGCCGGCAACAGCGATAAACCAGTAAGCGATAAAGGCAAAGATGAAATTGGCCAGCGGACCCGCCGAAGCAATGGCAATACGCTGCCAGGCCGGCTTTTGCGTGAAGGCCTGATCGAGCAGTTCCGGCGGTACATCGCCTTCACGCTCATCGACCATTTTGACGTAGCCGCCCAGCGGAATTGGAGCGACCGAGAATTCGGTACCGTGACGGTCGCGGAACGACCAGAACGGCTTACCGAACCCCACAGAGAAGCGGATAACTTTCACGCCACAACGACGCGCCACCCAGAAGTGCCCGTATTCATGGATAACCACCAGTACACTGATAGCAATAATGAAGTACAGAACTGTCACCCCGGCATCTCCACAGATTGTTGTGTATTAATCAGCGATCTGGCTGTTTCTCGTGCCCACTGGTCGGCGTCCAGAACAGCATCAAGAGAAATGACCGGCTGCGGCTGATGCTTTTCCATGACCTGGGCGATCAGACTTGGAATACCGGTGAAGGGAATTTGTTCCGCAAGAAATGCTGCAACGGCAATCTCATTGGCAGCATTCAGCACCGCGGGCATGGTACCGCCCTGACGGAAGGCGGTATCGGCCAGTGTCAGACAGGGAAACGTCTCTGCATCCGGTGCTTCAAAATTCAGCGTCGCAATGCGGAACAGATCGAGATACTCCACGCCGGCGGCAACCCGGTTTGGCCACGCCATACCATAGGCAATCGGGGTACGCATATCCGGCTGCCCGAGCTGGGCAATCACTGAACCGTCGCAGTACTGCACCATAGAGTGAATCACACTCTGCGGATGCACGACGACCTGCACCTGATCAGGCTGGCAGTTAAATAAGAAACAGGCTTCGATCAGCTCCAGCCCTTTGTTCATCAGGGTGGCTGAGTCGACGGAAATTTTCTGCCCCATAGACCAGTTCGGATGAGCAACGGCCTGGGCAGGGGTTACATTGTGCAGCTGTTCCGCCGTCCAGCCCCGGAAAGGCCCACCGGATGCGGTCAGCAGAATTTTCTCGATGCCGAATGCGCTGAAGTCACCATCGTAAGATTCCGGCAGCGACTGAAAGATAGCGTTGTGCTCACTGTCGATAGGCAGCAGCTCGGCACCGCCCTGTTTGATGGCCTGCATAAACAGCGGTCCAGCCATTACCAGGCTTTCTTTGTTGGCCAGCAGCACGCGTTTACCGGCCTGCGCTGCAGCAAGCGTTGGCAACAGGCCTGCGGCGCCGACAATAGCGGCCATGACCTGATCAACATCACTATGAGAAGCAATCATGGCCAGCGCATCTGTGCCGGTCAGTACTTCCGTGCGGCATTCAGGCGCCAGCTCAGCCATCAGCTGAGCAGCGGCAGACGGTTCCGCCATGACGACATAGCGTGGAGCGAATTCTTCAATATCGGCCAGCATGCGTTCAACACTGCGGGCAGCACTGAGCGCAAATACGGCATATTGATCAGGATGACGGCGAACGACATCCAGTGTGCTCTGACCAATCGAACCGGTTGATCCGAGCACAGTGATTTGGCGGATCATTTCACCAGACCCCAGCCCAGCAGCATCATGCAGAAAGCAAATACCGGAACCGCTGCCGCCATGCTGTCGATACGGTCGAGAACGCCGCCATGACCCGGCAGCAGGGAGGAGCTGTCTTTGATACCACGGTGACGCTTCATCATGCTCTCCACCAGATCACCCAGCACCGAGATCACCATGGTAATAACGGTGATGAACAGCAGTCGGATCACATCAGAGCCATCCATCGGCTGTAACCAGCGATCAATGCAGAAGCCAAAGATCAGCGCAATCACAATGGTGGTTACCAGACCGCCCCAGAAGCCGGCCCAGGATTTACCCGGACTGACGTGCGGTGCCAGTTTGGCTTTGCCCCACTGCTTACCGGCAAAATAAGCGCCGGTGTCAGCACCCCAAACAATCAGCATGACATAAATAATAAGCAGAGAGCTGTGCGGCTGGGTTTTCAGATGCATAAAGCCAACCCACATAGGCACCAGTACACAAAGACCGAGCAAGGCGCGGATTGGCCGTGCCGTCCACATATCGGTACCACCGGGATAGCGTTTTACCAGAGCAAAGGCGACCACCCACCAGAGGGTGCCGACGGCCAGGTAATACACCAGATATTCAGGGCGTACACGCAGGAAGCGGGCACTGATGTAAAGACACACAAAAACCGCGAATGCGTAAGCAATGCGACTCCAGTTCTTCTGATAGCCAGCGATATTGGCCCATTCCCAGGCACCAATGGTGGCAATCGCAGCAATAAAGAGAGCGAAAGGTTTATCTTCCAGAAAGAAGATACCGCCTATCATGATCGGCGCCAGCACAAGTGCCGTCAGTACACGTTCCTTAAACACCTTGTTTTACATCCTCAAGCTGGTCATCCGTACGGCCAAAGCGTCGGGTGCGGTCAGCGAATGCGGCTAACGCTTTGTTGTACTCATCTTCTTTAAAATCCGGCCAGTAAGCGTCGGAGAAGTAGAATTCAGAGTAAGCGGTCTGCCATAACATAAAGTTGCTGATGCGCATTTCGCCACCGGTACGGATCAGCAGATCCGGTGGTGGTAACTCATGCAGCCAGGTGTATCGGTGAAACACCTGCTCATTGATATCCGCAGCAGCCAGCTTGCCGGCCTGAACGTCGAGCGCGATTTTCTGCGCCGCCTGAGCAATATCCCACTGACCACCGTAATTGGCGGCAATCACCAGGGTCATGGCGGAGTTCTGGGCGGTAAGTTCTTCTGCGTCACGGATCAGCGTCTGCAGTCGCGGGGAGAAGCCGGTGACATCTCCCATCACCTGCAGACGGATATTGTTGCGGTGCAGCTTGCGCACTTCCCTTTCCAGGGCCATAACAAACAGCTGCATCAGCGCTCTGACTTCGTCCTGCGGACGACGCCAGTTCTCGCTGCTGAAAGCGAACAGGGTCAGTACCTCAACGCCATGACGCATAGAGGTTTCCACCACTGAGCGCACGGCATCAACACCGGCTTTATGCCCGGCAACACCTGGCATAAAGCGGCGCTTGGCCCAGCGGTTGTTGCCATCCATGATGATGGCAACATGGCGCGGTACCTGACCGCTGACGGCCTGTGAGTCGTCAATACTGGTCGACATACAATACGGCCGGTTAAACCTGCATCAGGTCTTTTTCTTTGACCGCCAGCAGAGAGTCGATTTCAGCGATGAATTTATCGGTCAGTTTCTGAATTTCATCTTCAGACTGACGCTGTTCATCTTCAGAGATCTCTTTTTCTTTCAGCAGATCTTTTACTGTGCTGTTGGCATCACGACGGATGTTGCGCACAGATACGCGGCCTTTTTCCGCTTCGGAGCGGGCCTGCTTGATGTAGTCTTTACGGGTTTCTTCGGTCAGAGCCGGCATTGGCAGACGAATGGTGTCGCCGTTAGTTGCCGGGTTCAGACCCAGATCCGATTTCAGAATGGCTTTTTCAATGGCTGGCACCAGGTTCTTTTCCCATGGGTTAATTGCCAGCGCGCGGCCATCTTCAACAATAATGTTGGCGACCTGAGAAATAGGCGTCGGGTTGCCGTAGTAATCCACCATAACGTTATCGAGAATGGCAGGGTTGGCACGACCGGTACGTACACGCTTAAACGCTTCGATCAGTGCGTGAACACTTTTACCCATACGCTCCTGAGCGTCTTTTTTAATGTCATTCAGCATCGTTATTATTCCTCACTTACAATCAGGGTGCCGTCGCTACCGCCAGTCATCAGACGGGCCAGCACTCCTGACTCATTCATATCGTATACACGCAGCGGCATTTTGTGGTCCTGAGCCAGAACAATAGCGGTCAGATCCATCACACCCAGCTGCTTCTCAAGCACTTCTTCGTAAGTCAGACGGTCGTATTTTTCTGCCGTCGGATCTTTTTTCGGGTCGGCAGTATACACGCCATCGACGTTTGTTGCTTTCAGAACCAGATCCGCATTGATTTCAATACCACGCAGACAGGCAGCTGAATCGGTTGTAAAGAACGGGTTACCGGTACCGGCAGAGAAAATAACCACATCACCGGAATCCAGAGCGCGGATTGCGCTGCGGCGGTCGTAGTGATCCACCACACCGCTCATCGGAATAGCGGACATCACGCGGGTCGGCATACTGGCACGTTCCAGAGCGTCGCGCATGGCCAGCGCGTTCATCACAGTTGCCAGCATACCCATGTGGTCACCGGCAACACGGTCAAGACCAGCTTCGCTCAATGCCTTACCACGGAACAGGTTACCACCACCAATTACCAGGCCAACCTGAACGCCAATACCACGCAGCTGAGCAATTTCCAGCGCCATACGGTCGAGGACTTTCGGATCGATACCGAAATCCATCTCACCCATCAGGGCTTCACCACTCAGTTTTAACAGGATACGTTTGTATTTAGCGCTTTTTTGCTCGGCCATGGCATTCTCCGGAATCGATTATCTGTCTGCAGCTTCAGGCTGTGCCTGATTTGAAGGGGCTCCTGCCCATACCGGTGTCTGCCGCTCAGTCAGACTCCGGCGCCCGCTATGGTAACGCGGGTTCCTGTCACGGAATAACGGTTTCGTCAAAATCCGTGATTTTTATACAAATATGCCGGGCAAGCCCGGCATATTTGGGTGGGTGTATGACCCCATAGTTCTGTGTATCTCGCTATGTGTTCACCACCCGTACAGCATCAGCCTTTCAGCTGTGCAGCAACTTCAGCAGCGAAATCAACTTTTTCGATTTCGATACCTTCACCTACTTCCAGACGCAGGAAGTTGATGATTTCAGCGCCAGCGTCTTTCGCCAGCTTACCAACAGTTACGTCTGGGTTTTTAACGAAAGGCTGTTCAACCAGGCTGTTCTCTTTCAGGAACTTGTTGATACGGCCGCCCATCATTTTCTCAACGATTTCAGCTGGCTTGCCTTCCATATCAGGCTGAGCCTTGATGATGTCTTTTTCTTTCTCAACAACATCAGCAGGCATGTCTTCAGGACGTACAACACGTGGGCTGGAAGCAGTTACGTGCATCGCGATGTCTTTAGCCAGTTCTTCATCACCAGCAGTCAGAGCAACGATACAGCCAACTTTGCCGTTAGAGTGCAGGTAAGCACCAACAACAGGCGCTTCGATAACTGCAGGACGACGTACAGTGATGTTTTCACCGATTTTCTGAACCAGAGCCATACGGGCTTCTTCCAGTTCGCCTTCCATCAGTTTGGCAACGTCAGTTTCTTTAGTGGCAACCAGTTTGGCCAGAACAGAGTCTGCGAAAGCACCGAAGTTAGAGTCGCCGGCAGCGAAGTCAGTTTCAGAGTTAACTTCAACAACGAATGCAACACCGTTCTGAACTTCAATACGCAGTTTACCTTCGGCAGCTGCACGGTCAGCTTTCTTAGCTGCTTTCAGGCCGGAGTTTTTACGCAGGTCTTCAATCGCTTTTTCGATGTCACCGTCGTTAGCAGCCAGTGCTTTTTTGCACTCCATCATGCCCAGACCAGTGCGTTCACGCAGCTCTTTAACCATTGCGGCAGAAATGTTTGCCATGTGTGTAATCCTCTTAATTTTCTGAATCTGTCTGCAGACCCGCAGTACATCCTGCAAGCCTGAATAAACCTTAAAAAAAAGGGGGCAAGCCCCCTTTTCCGGTCAGCGGCTGTGATTACTCAGCGGCTTCCTGTGCTGGTGCTTCTTCAGCAACTTCAACGAACTCGTCAGCGGCTACGCCGTTAGACTGTTTGCCTTCCAGTACTGCGTCAGCAATTGCGCCAGCGTAGATCTGAATTGCACGGATCGCGTCGTCGTTACCTGGGATAACGTAGTCGATACCATCTGGGTTAGAGTTAGTATCAACAACACCAATAACCGGGATACCCAGCTTGTTGGCTTCCTGAACAGCGATACGCTCGTGATCAACGTCGATTACGAACAGTGCGTCAGGCAGACCACCCATGTCTTTGATACCGCCGATAGAACGCTCCAGCTTCTCCATTTCACGGGAGCGCATCAGAGCTTCTTTTTTGGTCAGCTGTTCAAAAGTACCATCGGATTGTTGCGCTTCGAGGTCACGCAGACGCTTGATGGACTGACGGATGGTTTTGTAGTTGGTCAGCATACCGCCCAACCAGCGGTGAGCAACGAAAGGCATACCAGAACGTTCAGCCTGTTCTTTCATGATCTTGCCGGCGGCGCGCTTGGTACCAACAAACAGTACTTTGTTGTTACGCTGAGCCAGACCTTCAACGATCTGCAGGGCTTCGTTCAGAGCTGGAACAGTGTGCTCCAGGTTGATGATATGAATCTTGTTGCGGGCACCGAAAATGTATTTACCCATTTTCGGGTTCCAATAACGGGTCTGGTGACCGAAGTGAACGCCTGCTTTCAGCAGGTCACGCATGCTTACTTGTGCCATGTGTCTTTACCTTTAAATTTGGGTTAGGCCTCCACATACCCACCTGACCGACCCGATTTCTCAGGCACCCCGGCGCAGTGTTGCGGTATGTGTGTGTCATTTTTTACGCAGTATCCGGTATACCCGGAACGGCGGAGCTTTGAGCGCGGGCGCTTTATACCACTTTTCGCCAACCATGGCCAGTACGAAACCTGCGCCAGACACCCTTTACCGGCAGCGGATACAGGATATGGCGGATACGGACACTCCATTGGTTCAATCCGGCGCCCGTAACCAGTACAATACCGGACGTTTTTCCCCGTAATCAGGTAATTGGCATCCCATGAGTGTGAACATCAAATCCGCTGAAGACATCGAAAAAATGCGCATCGCCGGCCGGCTGGCGGCTGAAGTGCTGGAAATGATCGGTCCACACGTCAAACCCGGGGTATCCACCGGCGAACTGGACCGTATCTGCCATGACTACATCGTTAATGAGCAGGATGCCATTCCGGCACCGCTGAACTACCGCGGATTTCCCAAGTCCATCTGTACCTCGATTAATCAGGTGATCTGTCACGGTATCCCCAGCGACGACAAGCTGCTGAAGAAAGGCGATATCGTCAATATCGACATCACTGTGATCAAAGATGGCTACCACGGAGACACCAGCGCCATGTTTTATGTCGGTGAAGTCAGCCCGGCCAACAAACGCCTGGTCGAGATCACCCAGGAATGCCTGTACATTGGTATTGATATGGTTAAGCCCGGCGTTCGCCTGGGTGACATCGGCCATGCCATTCAGCAACATGCCGAAGGCAACCACTACTCCGTGGTGCGTGAGTACTGTGGCCACGGCATCGGCAAAGAATTCCACGAAGATCCCCAGGTTCTGCATTACGGCAAACCGGGAACCGGCCTGGAACTGCAGGCAGGTATGATCTTCACCATCGAGCCTATGATCAATCAGGGGTCTCGCTTTAATAAACTGATGAAAGATGGCTGGACCGTGGTTACCAAAGACCGCAAGCCTTCTGCTCAGTGGGAACACACTCTGCTCGTAACGGAAACCGGCGTGGAAATCCTCACCCTGCGTTCCGATGAAGAGCGGTACCAGATCTGATATGGATAACAAAGCACCGGCTCTGCCATCGATCGACTGTGAACAGTTACTTCAGGATCTGAAGCAATCCCCATCACCCATTCCGGTGATCAAACCAGTCCTTAAGCGCATTCAGGAAGAGGCTTACGCCTACTTCCGTGCAACACTGGACGCCAACCTGCTGGTCCGCCACCGGGCAGCGACCATTGATCAGGTACTGAATGTTCTGTGGCGCAATGCCGGTTTACCAGACCAGGACCTCGCCCTGCTGGCAGTAGGCGGCTATGGCCGCGGAGAACTGCATCCACACTCTGACATCGACGTGCTGCTGCTGTGCAAAGACGAAGACAGCATTAACCGCCATGGTGAGCAGCTGCAAAGCTTCATCACCCTGCTGTGGGACATCAAACTTGATGTAGGCCACAGCGTGCGTACCCTGGACGAATGCGTTACCGAAGCCAGTAAAGACCTGACCATCATTACTAATATGATGGAAACCCGCTCACTGGCCGGTGACGCCAGCCTGCTGGCACAGCTGAAAGAACGCACATCGCCGCAACACATCTGGCCGGCGCAGGAATTCTTCAAAGCCAAGTGGCAGGAACTGCAGGAGCGCCACGACAAGCACAACGAGGCCGAGTACAACCTCGAACCCAATGTCAAAAACTCTCCCGGAACCCTGCGCGACATTCAGACCGTTACCTGGGTAACCATGCGCCATTTTGGCCAGGGCAAGCTGCAGGCACTGGAAGAACAGGGATTCCTGACCGCTTTCGAACGCGAACGACTGCAGAACAGTCTCACTTTCCTGTGGCAGGTGCGCTTCGCTCTGCACATGCTTGCCGGGCGGGAAGAAGACCGCCTGCTGTTTGACCTGCAACGGGAAATTGCCGATCTGCTGGGCTTTCACAGCGATAAGAAAATGCTCGGCGTTGAGCGTTTTATGTCGCGCTTCTACCGCAACCAGCTGGCCACTACTGAGCTGACTGACCTGCTGCTGCTGCACTTTAACGAAGACTTTATGAAAGCCGGTAAAGTGTGCGAAGTGGAAACCCTGAATGAACACTTCGTTCTCACTAACGGCTATCTCCAGGCCAATGATCCTGACATTTTCAGTCGTGAACCTGTCTGGTTGCTGAAAGTCTTCCTGCTGATGACACAACTCCCGGACGCCAAAGGTATTCACTCAGATACCATCCGCGCACTGCGTGATCAGCGCGGCTGCATTGACGATGCCTTCCGCAGCAATCCGGAAAACAACCGCATTTTTATGCGGATCGTTACCAACCGCTCCTGCGTGGTACGTGAGCTGACGCGTATGATGCGTTACGGCATCCTCGGCCAGTACATTCCGGAGTTTGGTCACATCATCGGCATGATGGAGCACGACCTGCTGCACATTTATACCG
The DNA here is from genome assembly GCF_002433655.1 of Thalassolituus sp. UBA6592. Lineage (NCBI taxonomy): Bacteria > Pseudomonadati > Pseudomonadota > Gammaproteobacteria > Oceanospirillales > Oceanospirillaceae > Thalassolituus > Thalassolituus sp. UBA6592. The sequence goes on from NZ_DJIO01000161.1 coordinate 18,493, forward strand.
TCGATGAACACAGCTTCCGTATGATGCGTTTCCTGCGCCAGCTGCGCTTTGGCGATGTGCGTGAACGCTATCCGATAGCCTCACGTCTGATTCACCGGGTACAGAAGAAAGAAATACTCTACCTGACGGCTCTGCTGCACGATGCAGGCAAGAGCATGGAAGGCGATCACACCGCCAACAGTGGCGAAATTGCCGCCGCTTTCTGTCGTCAGCACAACCTGCGCCCTACCGATTCGCACATGGTGGTGTGGCTGTGTGAAAACCATCTGCTGATGTCCAACGCAGCGCAGCGTCTCGACCTGAACAACCCGGATGATATTCACATGTTCGCTCAGGAAGTCGGCGACCAGCATCATCTGGAAATGCTGTTCCTGATTTCTGTGGCCGATACCGTCAGCACCAATCCCAAGCTGTGGACCGGCTGGCGTGCAGAGCAGATGCGTAACCTGTTCCGTAATACGCAGGATGCCTTCCGCCGCGGCCTGGGAAATCCAAAACACAAAGAAGACGTTATTGCTGAAGTACAGCGGGACGCCATGACTGAACTGCAGAAGCAGGGCCTGAGCGAAGAACAGGTACTGGCGATCTGGGGCACACCGGGTGATGACTACTTCCTGCGTGAAGGTACGGAGAACATCGTCTGGCAGACACTGGCAATTCATGCCCACGGTGACAGCAGCAAACCTCTGGTATCGATCCGGCAGACCTCTGACCGCGAATTTGAAGGCGCAACCCAGATCTTTATCTTTATGAAAGATCAGCTCAACTTATTCGCCGCGACAACAGCCACCCTCGACCAGCTCAACCTGAACATTCAGGATGCGCGGATTATGACGTCAGAAACGGAACTGAACGCGGTGGATACCTATATCGTGCTGGATGAGAACAACAAGCCGATATCCGATCCGAAGCGCATCGAACAGATCCGCAGCACACTGGCCGAAGCCCTCGCCGACCCGGATGACTACACAACAATCATTCAGCGCCGCACACCACGGGCCCTGAAACAGTTTAAGGTGAAGACACGGGTGTCGATGAGCAATGACCCGGTGATGCAGCGTACTGTTCTGGAAGTGATTGCTGCTGACCGACCGGGCCTGCTGGCACGCATGGGAGCCATCTTCGCCGAACGTGGCGCGCAGATGCAGGGCGCGAAAATTCTCACCGAAGGTGAGCAGGTATCGGATATCTTCTTCATCCTGGATGAAAATGGTAACCCTTACTCCGATGTCGAAGAATGCCAGCGACTGAAAGAAGCCATCATCCAGGGGCTGGATGAACAGGTGGAAGCACAGAGCGCGGTCTGACGACCATGCTCTGACTTCCGCTTTACCTCCTGATATGCCGGCGGCCAGCTTCCAGCCTTAGATAAATTCGAAAGAACCCAGCGAAAAAATCCGCTCATTTTACCGCGCTCAAGCCTGTATCTTGTTGTAATAGAAAAGCAACAATTCCGGAGCGCATAATGACTCACTCCAGCGTAGAAAAAATTATTCCAAGCCACCCGTCCTCTGATGGAGATGGCGTTAAGATCCGTCGTGTCGGCCTGTTCAATCAGCCGGGGGCAGACCCCTTCCTGATGATGGACGAACTGCTGTCAGATAACCCGGATGACTTTATTGGTGGTTTCCCGCCACACCCACACCGTGGCATGGAAACTCTGACCTATCTGATTCAGGGCTCACTGGAACACCAGGACCACATGGGTAATAAAGGTATGATCCACAGCGGTGGTGCCCAGTGGATGTCCGCAGGTCGCGGGGTAATTCACAGCGAAATGCCTGCCCGAGAAATGAAAAAACTGCATGGTTTCCAGCTGTGGATTAATCTGCCAGCGAAAAACAAAATGCAGGCACCGGATTATCGTGACGTTCCCAGGGAAGACATTCCACAGATTTCCGGTGAGCGATGGTCAGCCAAACTGATCGCCGGCGACTGGAATATTAACGGTACATCCGGCAGCGGTCCGCTGGACAAACTTGCCGCTGACGCGGCTTACGCCGATATCAATATGGAAGCTGGCAGTGAACTGACCATTAAAGTATCTGAGCACCAGAAGGTCATCGCTTTCGTTTATCAGGGCCTGCTGGACACCAGCCCCCTGGCGCCGGAGAAAGCGATGCTGATCTTCAGCAGCACAGATACCCTGACAGTGAAGGCGAAACAGGATGTCGGCATGATCCTGCTGCGCGGTACTCCTATCCGCGAACCTGTGGCGCACTACGGACCGTTTGTGATGAACACCATGGGCGAGATCGAACAGGCCATTGTTGATTACAACAGCGGTAATTTTGGTAACGGTTGATTTGCTTACCTTTCAGGGTAAATAAAAGCCTCATCAGGAAACTGATGGGGCTTTTTTATGGTTCAACGCATTTAAGCGTGAAA
>NZ_DJIO01000028.1:0-77169 GCF_002433655.1 Thalassolituus sp. UBA6592
ATAAACCTGTTTTTCGTAGGGTGGCCTCCGCCCACCAATGCCGGCTGCGCCGGATTCGCGGCTGAAGCCGCTCCTACAAAATTCTTCATATTCCTTTCTTACCTTGCACTGCGGAAGCCGCTTCTGTAATGGTTCGCCGTAAGCAAAATCAAATACATCGTAGGAGGTGCTTCAGCTCCGATGGCCGCAGGCCCTTTGCAAGGATTCGCGGCTGAAGCCGCTCCTACAAAATAACCCAGATTCGTTGCACAATTTCCGCGGCTGAAGCCGCTCCTACAAAACACCCCAGATTCGTTACACAACTTCCGCGGCTGAAACCGATCAGTCAAAAACACCTATGGCCACTTTTTCAACCAACTAAAAAACTGTTGATCATCTCTGTCAGCTGTTGGCGGTTTACTGGTTTAGCCATAACATCATTCATACCCGCCGCCAGGCAGCGACTGCGTTCGTCCGCTGACGAATTGCCTGTGATACCGATCACCGGGATCTTTGCCCAGGCTGCCTTGCTATTACGGATTTCACGGGTAGCCGTCAGACCGTCCATGACCGGCATCTGCCAGTCCATCAACACCAGATCAAACGTTTGCTGTGCCAGATATTCCAATGCCTGACGGCCGTTCAGGGCAGTTTTGACCTGCCAGCCCGCAGCCTGCAGGATTTTTTCGAGAATCACCTGATTGGTGAAATTATCCTCTGCCACGAGAATATTGAATGCGCTGGTGTTGTTGGAAGGGTTCACCGGAAGTTATTGCCCGCAAGAAGAGAAAGGAAGAAATACCGGAGCAGAAACGGGATAACCAGAAGATCTGCAGAGTTCAGTATCAGGCCTGCTCTGCGTCCAGTAAGCTTTGCGCCATATCATAAACCACACTGCCGCCAACTTCATCCGCCGGATCGAGCTCCAGTAACTTTTCCAGCACTGCTGTCGCTAATGGAATATTACCTACGCGCAACGAGACAAATCCCAGCGCTTTCATACTGTACAGATACAACCTCGTAGCACCGGCCGGCTTGCTCCAGTCGACGCTGTTTATTGTCAGTGAACGCCAGTCAGGCTCAAAGCCCACCTGCGAGGCTGCCTGTTCCAGCACTTTAAAGATCAGTTCCCGGGAAGCATCGAAACGGTTGGCATAAGCGTACATTTTATACAGGGCAATTTTGACTTCGAGGCGTTGTGGCATTTTACGGACAGCACCGAGCAGAAGCTGTTCAGCCCGCTGCCAGTCCTGCTGAATATTAATCGGCTCACGCAGCAGGCGCTGAATATCCAGCGATGATTTGTCTTCTTCGCTTAACGGTGCATCACCGAACAAATCCCGGATCAGCATGGTCATTCATCCTGCTCCGCAGACGTATCTGAGGCATTCTTCACGGGCAGCAATCCTGTCTGGCGTAACATACCTTTAAAGCGTTTCATCACCGGACGGGAGATCCCGCTTTCTGCCAATACCCGCTTCTCGTAAATAAACAGCTTAAGGTTTTCGTCTGAAGCGCTGGGGTCATTCATATTCAGGCTGTCACAGGCATAGCGGATCAGATCATGCATATCGTCCCCCAGCGCCTTTCCCGGCAGGTCTTTTACCGCGTGATACAGTGCCGCCATAATGACTTTTTCATGCTCTGGCATTTTGCATTTGCCATCGAGAATTTTAAGCATAACGGCAGTCGCACAATCGAGATAATCCGGCGACAGACTGTTAGCCATAAGCCATTGCTCAACAGCGGATTCCTGATTAAATAAAGGCTCTTCGTTACGGCCGGTATATTGCTGCACTGTGCTCATATTGCCTCCTGCTCAGTCAGTGACTGATAACAGGCGTTTAAAGATTCACTGATACCAAGATAGGCATAGTCATCCACGGGGGTGACACCAATCGCCGCCAGTTTTTCTGCCGGGCCGTCGCCTACTTTGGCAACCATCACTGCACGACAGTCGCTGATGGTCTGCAGAATATCTTTCATTGCCGTCTGATCACCATGATGACCATGGCAATACAGGGCCACATCACGCTTTTCAACAAAGCGGACAGCTTCTGTGGAGACATCAAAAATAAGAAACTCCCTGGCGTGACCAAAATGCTGATTAATGGAAATACCATCTTTACTGGCGACAGCAATACGTAAGCTGCTCATGGGTTTTCCTGCAGCCGGTTGGCAGCGGCCTCACGCACTTCGCTGTCTTCATCTTCCAGCATACTCTGCAGGGCATCCGCTGGTGCATTGGCAACGGCTTCCAGCCGCACTGTCCAGTCCGGGTCATCAAGCATAATTCTCACATCATCACCGCCCAGGCGGGAGGCAACGATACGGCGGATTTCCGGTTCCGGGTCATGAGCCATTAACACCAGACTTTCAACCGGCAGCCGCTTCGCCACCAGTTTACGTACCTGACGATCTTCATCGCGGATAAAGCGGAACAGACGCCCTTCCGGTACCCGCTGTACTACGTAGGCCCGTACCAGATAATCGCGATCAGCTGCCATCTGTTCCAGCTGTTCCAGTGGGATACGGTCGGCCACAGTAATGCGCACTTCACGGTCTTCGTCGTGAATTAATTTAATCAACTGATCGCGTGGCAGGCGATAGGCAACAGCACGTCGCACCGCTTCATCTGAATCTTTAATCAGCGGTGGCAAAGCTTCCAGCGGCACATAACGCACCGCAATCGCACGCCGCTCCCAGAAACTGTCAGTCAGGTAATGAGGTGCCAGCTCGGGATTAATGCGTAAAAAGCGGTCCATCTGACGACCGCTGTCTACAGCGATACAGGCATCGCCCGGCATACAGCGCCCGCCCAATAATAAATTCATACGGTAGCGACAGCGCCGGCAGTCACCAATAGGCGTTAAATTATCTTCCGGATGATTCATAGAGACCTCATTCGATAATTTCGGCGAACACCACACCAGACGCACAGTCTGAGTCTTTGGTCAGCGTTGAGCAGTGATCGCTGGAGTCCACCAGAAATACGTTAAAATTACTGCGTTCCGCTACCGGATGTTCGTAATTAATATCGTCATCCCAGCACCAGGTAAAATGTACACCGGAATATTGCTGGCGCAGCTCACTGAGTGTCGCTTCATCCAGACCCTTCTGTTCGACAAAACTGATCATTGACTGTAACTGTTCCTGCGCAATCATATCGGACTCCGGGCACCCGTATCGGGTACTGCTTGAATTATTGAAAGGTTTACTGCAATTCCTGTGAATACGTTTGCTTCCTGCTCCAGGATTCCCGCGCCGAAGCTTCCATAATTTTCATCAGCCAGGGTGGTGGTGTTGTTTCTAACACCTGCTGAAATTCCCGCATTAATTCCGGGGCAGCTCTTGGCACACCGGTCTTTACCGGATGCAGCCCGACCCGAACGGTCTTGGCCGCGGCGGTACCGCCTATGGTTAATGCACACAGCACATGGCAATCACAGATCATATTGGCGCGCGCCAGATGTTTATCGTCACTGCTATTCAGATCCGGGACTTCACGCACATCGATCAGACGCATTTCCTGCGCCGATACCTGATAAATTAGAAAGCGTTCACAGGTACCGAAAGGGCCATCAATGCGATCGCCACGATTGGAAGCACAGGCGATGCGGATTGAACCCGGCATATCGCTGGCATCGAAGGCCTGGGGGGCAGGAACAGACTGGCGGATGTCGACACCGTGTCCGCGCAGTAAAGCGATGACAGAGCGCAGCTGGTCATCAGAAAAGCGGTCGAACTGACCTTTGCTGGCCTGACGCAGACGATTCAGGCGCAACCGGCCAAGACGCTGAGGGCTCAGAGGCAAGCCCACGGCACGGATCAGAATCGCCATCCAGTCAGACAGATCAACGCCGTCCAGCTGGCGTGACGCCATGCCGATCCGTAGTGCGACCTGATCTGTGAGATCGTGCCGCGGTACCATGGCTCAGGCCTCCGCTCCACGCTTAGCGCGTACAGTAATCGGCAGATCCGGTTTACCCGGCAGCTTGTCGATAATAAAACTGGAACCGTCAGGGAGAGTCAGTTCGCCACCCCAGGCATCAGCACTGTCGAATTCAATCGACGAGATAACATCTTCCTGGTCTTTTTTGGGTACGTACAGGGTCAGCTCGCCCTTGTCGTTTTCACGCAGCATAACGTTAGGCATGACGCTCTCCACAAGTAATAATTTACCGCTGAATAATTACTTTCAGCCGGTGGAAAATTCTTTTTATGCATGACCTTCAGGGGTCAAAAACAATTCTCTAAAAATGGTCAAACCCGCCAGCCACATCTTGTGGAACGACTGGACGGGTCCGGATACCGGATCAGGCTCTGGATCACATTGCCTGACTGGTATTTCGCTTTGCATCTGGTGCGCAGTGCGCGACCTAAAAACCTGGTGCGCAGTGCGCACCCTACAAACTAAACTGCGTGAATGAAATATTCATTAACGCACCCGGACGTCGGCGAGGCCGTCAGGGCAAGGCGGAAATTATTGAGGAAGCGGAGTTTAGTTAACCTAAATGAGCATTCCGAAATAATTTCCAACACCGCCCTGACAACGCAGCCAGTCCGGAACGACCTTAGCGTACTAAGTCGTAGTTATAGTCCGTAGTCTGCATACCACGGGTCTCTTCGTCGAGGCGTTCCAGAACAGAGTTCACCAGAGTAGTGAGGATCTGCATGGCACCTTCGTAACCCAGGGTGGTTTGACGATGTAGGTGGTGACGGTCGAAGATCGGGAAGCCAATACGGATCAGCGGAACTTCGAACTCTTTACCTTTGTAAAGGGTGTCACGCTGAATGAATTTGCCGTAAGAATTACCGATCATGAAGTCCGGCTTGTTGGTGAATACCAGGGAACGCATGTGCCACAGGTCTTTACCGATGTGAACTTCACAGTCTGCACCTTGTGGGTATTCAGCCAGCATCGCATCCATCATTTTCTTCCAACGCTTGTTAGCGTTGTTGCACAGGATGTGAGTTGGCTCGCAGCCCAGTTCGAGCAGGAACTTAACCATACCTTCTACATAGTCAGGATCGCCCCACAGAGCGAATTTTTTACCATGCAGCCAGGTGTGGGAGTCAGTCATCATGTCAACCAGACGACCACGTTCTTTTTCCAGACTTGCGGCGATTGGCTTGCCGGTGATTTCGCTGACTTTCATCAGGAATTCATCAGTCCAGCTCAGACCCATAGGAATTTTCAGATCCGGTACCGCGTGGTTCCAGGTGTTTTTAACGAACTTGGTGGTTTTAACCAGCTGGTTCGGTTGCAGCATGATAGTGTTCAGAGCGTTTGGCGCTTCTTTCACTTCATCCTGAGTAGTACCGCCTGCGTACATGCGGAACTGACCGTCAGCCGGAGTATCCAGAACTTCTTCCGGATCAGACAGCATGGTGAAATCAACGTCCATTTCTTTCATCATGCGTTTGATTACGCGGTAGTTGCCCAGGTAGGTTTCAAAGCCAGGAACCAGGTTAAGTTTGCCGCTCTTACCTACTTCTTTGTCTTCCATGTGGTTCAGAGTGAAGTAGCGCGCAATACCTTCAAACATGTTGTCCCAGCCAGTTACGTGGCTGCCAACAAAGCTTGGAGTGTGAGCGAACGGAGTCGGGAACTCTTCAGGTACATGACCTTCTTTTTTGGAGTTGTTGATGAAGGCGTTAAGGTCGTCACCAATAACTTCGGCCATACAGGTAGTAGACACAGCGATCATGTCTGGCTTGTAAATGGCTTTACAGTTTTCCAGACCGTCTTTCATGTTCTGCTGACCACCGAATACCGCAGCGTCTTCAGTCATAGAGTCGGATACACAGGCGATCGGCTCTTTGAAGTGACGGTTGAAGTAAGTACGGAAGTAAGCAACACAGCCCTGTGAACCGTGCACGTATGGCATGGTTTTTTCGAAACCCAGGGAGCACAGTACCGCACCGAGAGGCTGGCAGGCTTTGGCTGGGTTAACGGTCAGAGCTTCACGCTGGAAGTTCAGTTCTTTGTATTCTTCAGAAGTGGTCCACAGGAATGTTTCATCAATTTTGTCCTGCGGGTGTGCTTCTTCGAAATCGGCTTTTTTCTTAGCCAGCATATCTTTGTATTCGTCTTCACGGAACAGGGGATAGCTTGGCTTGATGTTATCAACTTGCTGACTCATGATAGTCCTCCTCCCGCGCCACGAATCTGTGGTCTGGCGGGTAAATGGGATTTTTTAAACGGATACGCGTTATGCGTACCCGCTAACCTTCAACACCAGGGATCAGGCAGAAGCTGCCACGGCATCAGCTTCCGCTGCTGCTTTTTTCCACGGTGCAGTCAGTACTTTCCAGCATGGATTGTTCAGGGTCATATCCATATCTTTGGCGAAGATAGCGAAGCCATCAAAGCCATGGTAAGGACCGGAATAATCCCAGGAGTGCATTTGACGGAAAGGCACACCCATTTTCTGGAAGATGTATTTCTCTTTAATGCCGGAGCCGATCAGATCTGGCTTAACTTTCTTAACGAATTCTTCGAATTCGTAGCCAGTCACATCGTCATACAGCAGAGTAGAATCACCCATTTCTTTCAGAGTACGGTCATAGTCATCGTTGTGACCGAATTCATAACCGGTACCAACCACTTCCATACCCAGGTCTTCATAAGCGCCGATTACGTGGCGTGGACGCAGACCACCGATGTACAGCATGACGCGTTTGCCTTCCAGACGAGGACGGTATTTAGCAACAACCGCTTCCCACTCTGGCTGATATTTGGCAATAACTTCTTCACATTTCTGTTGAATAGATTCGTCAAACTGTGCAGCAATTTTGCGCAGGGATTCGATGGTCTTGGTTGGACCAAAGAAGTTGTATTCCATCCATGGAATTTTGTACTTCTCTTCCATGTGACGGGAAATGTAGTTCATAGAGCGGTAGCAGTGAACCAGGTTCAGTTTCACTTTTGGCGTCAGTTCCATTTCAGCAATAGAACCGTCACCAGACCACTGTGCAACAACACGCAGACCCATTTCTTCCAGCAGGATACGGGAAGACCATGCGTCACCACCGATGTTGTAGTCACCAATGATGGCTACGTCATAAGGCGTTGTTTCGAAGCTGTTGTCATCGTCACGGGCGCCCAGAGTCCAGTCACGTACCGCATCGTTGGCAATGTGGTGACCCAGAGACTGAGAAACACCGCGGAAACCTTCACAGCGTACAGGCACAATAGTTTTGCTGTGCTCAGCACCTTTCTGTTTGGCAACGGCTTCGATGTCATCACCGATCAGACCAATCGGACACTCGGACTGAATAGAAATACCTTTATTCAGCGGGAACAGAGTTTCGATTTCGTCGATCAGTTTGGCGAGTTTTTTATCACCACCGAATACGATGTCTTTTTCCTGGAAGTCAGACGTAAAGTTCATGGTAACGAAGGTGTTCACACCTGTGGTACCAATGTAATAGTTACGACGACCGGCACGGCTGTATTGGCCGCAACCTACAGGACCGTGTGAAATATGGATCATGTCCTTAATAGGACCCCATACCACACCTTTAGAACCTGCGTATGCACAACCACGGATGGTCATTACACCCGGCAGGGATTTTTTGTTAGAAGTAATACACTTCTTGGATTGTTCCAGTTCAGGATCGTTTGGCGTCAGGTGCTTGGCGCGGTTTTTCTGAGCTTTTTCAGGGTAAACCTCAAGCACTTCCTGAATCAAAGATTCAACTTCATCACGTGACATGGCCATGATGGGCCTCCTTAATTATTAACGGGTAACAGACCGGATGAATATTCATCCCGGGTTCCGATGGCGCTAATCTGCGCCATCCCGATCAACAGGAATCAGTGCAGAGCACTGATGCCTGCCAAGCGAATAAGCCAGGCTTATTCTTCAGCTGCAGTTTTACCTACAATGCTCATGTCTTCTTCGTCCATGATGCCGAATTCCATCAGCAGCTCTTCCAGCTCATCCATAGTGATAGGCGTTGGAATCACAAACTTTTCGTTGGCAACAATTTTTGAAGCCAGTTGACGGTATTCGTCAGCCTGGTTAGCAGAAGGATCGTATTCGATTACTGTCATACGACGGATTTCTGCACGCTGTACCACGTTGTCACGTGGAACGAAGTGGATCATCTGAGTGCCCAGTTTGGCAGCCAGAGCCATGATCAGCTCGTCTTCACGGTCAGTGTTACGAGAGTTACAGATCAGACCCGCCAGACGAACACCGCCGGAGTTTGCGTATTTCACAATACCTTTGGAAATGTTGTTGGCTGCGTACATAGCCATCATTTCACCGGAACATACGATGTAAATTTCCTGTGCTTTGTTTTCACGGATAGGCATCGCGAAACCACCACACACAACGTCACCCAGTACGTCGTAGAATACGAAATCCAGATCGTCTTCGTATGCGCCTTCTTCTTCCAGGAAGTTAATGGCGGTGATAACACCACGACCAGCGCAACCTACGCCTGGCTCTGGACCACCGGATTCAACACAACGGATATCGCCGTAACCGGCTTTCAGTACATCTTCCAGTTCCAGATCTTCCACGGTGCCGGCTTCAGCAGCCATTTCCATGATGGTGTTCTGAGCTTTTGAGTGCAGGATCAGACGGGTTGAGTCTGCTTTTGGGTCACAACCCACGATCATTACTTTTTTACCGGATTCTGCCAGAGCAGCAACCAGGTTCTGGGTGGTAGTGGACTTACCGATACCGCCTTTGCCATAAATGGCGCATTGACGCATAGCCATAGTTGTATCTCCTATAATTTTTCCAGGCGAGGACCTTTGCCTCTGATCTTTCAACAAACGTTGCTACCAGAGGCAGCGGAAGGCAGACATCTGAACGGGGAGCACATTTGTCCGCATCACACACCAGCTTCTGCACGCCTTATGCCAGCCGCCAGATCGATGTTTAACTTGCTGTTTTATATAGGTTTTTGTTTTTTACACTGAGAAAGTGTAGGGTTTCTTACCCTACAAAGAAGGGGGATATGTCTTACTACCAACAACAAAACGCGGGGCATTGTCGTTGTTTGTGTCGTTGTTTGTGTCGGTTTGCTATGACAGCGCCAGACGAAAATATAAGCCTCTCTTTTATCGTTACGCAGTCTCTTCAGATCATTTTTTTTCTGCCAGAGCAACATCGATCAATAAGTACCGTGCCAGGCAGATCTTCAACAAAATACTCGGCTGTGCATTCTCAGTAAAACCTTCATATTGCCGGATGGCGTATCTGACTGACACTCACTCGCGCTGATAAATGAACAGCTGAATAAGCATACTTAAGAGGGGGTAATTAAATCCGGAAGAATTACCGCAGAAATAAATAAGGCAGGAATACATAATAAAGAGATAGTTCTTACAGGAAACCATAGAAAATAATGGCCACTAAAGCCATTTAACAACTGAACACAAGACGCAGCCTGCTTTTCCTGAAATCAACAGCACCCTCTGTACAATGAGGCGGATTAAGATTGCAGTAAATACGACAAAACACCTGTTATGTGCCTTCTGCTTCAGTCCCGGAAGAATGAGCGCGGCAATTGAACTATCCAACTCGATTACTCTGGTATTTTAAAAAATATCGATATTTCATCAGTTTAAGTCGGGGTGTGTGGTATTTGCGACACACAGTAAGGAGACGCTTACAGCACAAATGAGCAGTGAATAGCTGGCTTGGTTCTTGAAGGTAACTCTTCTTACAACATGCTTACGACATGCCTACAACAATTAAGCTATGCAGAGAGGTACTCATTATGGGCAGTGCAGAACTGTTGGACACACTGAAAGAAGGAATCCGCAGTGGACAGATCGTTCCTTACCTGGGAGCAGACACCCTCAGCGGTGTTACGGATAAAGCGTCCGGTGCCCCGATTCCGGCAGACAGCGACAGCCTGATTCTGGCGATGAACGATGGTAAGCCAATGGCTCCCCGTCTGATGTATGAATTCCCTCGTGCAGCAATGAACCTGGAGAACAAAAAGGGACGTAAATTCATCGAGCGCTTCCTGAATACGACTTATGGTGAAAAGCAGTGGACCTCATCAGCGTTCCATCAATGGATCGCCGGCATGAACCTTCCTTATGTCATCGATATCAATCGTGACACCCAGCTACAGGATTTCTATTCTGATCGTCCACATACACTGATTGTTGGTGTCGCACGCATTGCGGGTACCGACTTCCGTTTCCGGATATATCAGTATTACAGCGGTGAATATCGTGAAATAACCCAGCAGAACGTCGATACATCTCTGCCCGTGTTATTCAAACCGGTTGGTTCCCCTAAACCGGAAGCGAACTACATTGCTTCTGATGCGGACTACGTGGATTACATTACAGAGCTGATGGGCGGTTTTGCCATTCCCGGCTTTCTGAAGGAATACCGCAAAGGTAAACAGTACCTGTTCTGCGGTCTGCGTATGCTGCGTGATACCGAACGCATGGTGCTGAGCGATATTATTTATGCCGCTGGCAGTCCGGCGGGCTGGGTACTGTTACCCGATCCGACCGACAAAGAAATCCGTTATTGTAAAAAGAAAAATCTGACCATCGTTGATGCCAGCTGGCAGGATCTGATGGAAGAAAGTCTGGCAGCAGAAGCAGTCTGATCAGACAGAAGATTATCTGTCTTCAGAGTTTATGGCAGGATCCGGAATTCCCTTCATCAGAGTCAGTTGTTCATCACTGGCGACGACTACCCGGTTCCTGCCATTTTTCTTGGCCTGATACAGCGCAGAGTCAGCGCGATTCACCCAGCTGTTAAAACTCTCCCCTTCAGCATAAGCGGCAACACCAAAGCTGATGGTCACCCACTTACCATGAGGATGCTGAATCTGCTCGATGCCAACGCGCAGTTTTTCAGCGACTTCCCTGCCGCTTTCCGCATCGGTATTTGGGGTCAGGATAATAAACTCCTCCCCACCCCAGCGGGCAATGGTATCTGCTGCACGCAGCGACTCCTGCAGAACCTGTGCAATGTCAATCAACACTTTATCGCCAGTCAGGTGGCCATAATCATCGTTCACGGATTTAAAATGATCGACGTCCGCCATTAACAGACAGGCACTGTTGTGAAAGCGATTGCAGCGCGCTATTTCTTTATTGATCAATGGCAGTATCACACGCCGGTTATTTAAACCGGTCAGGCTATCCGTATTAGCCAGCAGCATGCTGTGCTTACGGATATTGTGAATTAACAGATTACGGTAGATCAGAAAGGAGAAAAGCAGCAGAAACACACCGATCAGAGCAGCGATGATAAATGAAACCTGGTAGCGGTCCACAATACTGACCGGACGACCGCTGATTGTGCTGCCCGCCGGCAGGCGGCTTTCATCAATATCCCAGCGCTTCAGCTGCTGCCAGTCGTAGTAATCATTAAAAGCCTGATCCGTGTTAATCTTAAGTTCGCCGCCCTGCAGAAAATCGAGCACTGATCCTGCAGCCATCGCCCCCACCCGCTCTGACGATATCTGATAGCCACCCAGCACACCGCTGCCCATAAGCGACTGCCAGTGGGTAAATATCGGACCATTAGCGTGACGGGCAAGAACCTCGGCGATCTGATACGGCGTCATATTATTCCCTTCCATGTCACTGAACATCAGCAGATAGTAAATGACGCTGTTCTGAGGCAGCTGGCTGACAATAATCTTAAGCTGCTCCAGTGGCAGATTAATCAGATAGTGCATCTTCGCTTTATTATAGCTGCTGTCATCCTTCCTGAGCGAAACCAGCTGGCGGAAAGCGTTCAGGCGCTTGGCACCGGCCGGTTCTTTGGTATCACCAATCACATAAACATTATCGGGTTGCATTAAACGCATCATATGCTCAACCGATTTACTGTAATTATTAACGATATTGATGTTCCAGCTGCCATCGGCGGATGATGAAATGTCAGAGAGGCTTTCATCCGTCTGAAATACGATGCGCTGCGCCCCCGGGAACAGATCCGGATACCGCAACAGAAACGCCTGTGCAGGTTCGCTGTCGGTCAGCAAAATATCCGGGGCCTGACCGGCATACTTACTGGTCAGATATTGATAAAAAGCCTGATAGTATCCGGATGAGGAAAATCGGCCAGCATCCAGATATTCATCATAAAAAAGTATTTTTTATTACGTTTTGCCAATCCCTGAGTCAGCCCCTTATTGAAGGAACGATTCCATGGTATATGCGCATGATAAGAATAAAGTGTGACAACGACCGGGGGGCTGACGCTTACAGATGCAAGGGAATCTGCATAAAGAAGGGGAGAACGGCTGACAGCGAGACAGAATAGCCAGCTGGCTGTAATCAGTATCAGTCTGCCGGACATTGCATCTCCTGATGACGGTTTATAAATTCCATCAGGAAAGTCTAGCAGCTGAAAACATTTTTACCCGCTTACCGCCAACCAGCACTATAAGCAGCAACTATTAACTGCCAACCGCTGGCTTTAATGGCCTTACTGCCGTACTGGTCGTAAGAAAGTTCCGTGTACTGCCGACAGAGAGGGGTCGGCAGCACACGGCCGCTCACGGGCAGATATTACACGGCTCCGTGAACTTCCCGTACCGCATTATTTGTCATGGCTAATGCTTCTTCCAGCGCCACCAACGGATATTTCTTCGGCTTGTAGCCTTTCAGCTCAGCAAACATAGTCTGCAGCTTTTCACCAGGTTTCTGACCTTTAAAGTCGCTTTTTTCCATTGCCAGCTCTTCCATGGATTCGTTCCATGGCACGCCCTGTACCAGGGGGATCAGCAGCAGGCTGGCACCATTAACGTCCAGCTGTACCGGAGCAGTCAGGTTAACCACAAACAGCATGGCTTTCATATCTGCGGCGAAGTCATCCTTGTACTTATCCAGCAGCGTGCTCACCGAGGCCATCTTGTCCAGACCACCGATCAGCATATCGATTTTTTCATTAGCCAGAATAACAGCTTCACGCAGCACTTCTTTTGGCGGTTTGGAGTGGCCCTGGTCATCGCCGGCTTCACCCGGAACAAGAACCAGATCACCACGGTATGCCAGTGCGCTGCCATCCGGGGTTTCTTCCAGAAAGTTGGTGTAGAACAGCAATCCAGAGTCTTTATAAGTATTGAGTAACATGGTTATTTCCTGTCAGTTATTGAGGGTTCCACTAGCTAATTAGCTATGGCAAGAATCCTGCCTGCCCGGAATCTGAAAAAAGTGTTTAAAAATCATAAGCCTGCATCAGATACACTGTGGTCCTGTTCAGACAATTGTGAGCTTTATGACAGAAACAGGCGGTGGGACTTTGTCGTATTCTTTCCGTCTGGCTGAGCGGATTTGCTGTGTAGCAAACAGCAAAAACCCTCTGTTACGCACCGAATTCCCTGATAAAAACCGTTGCTTTTTAACAGCCAGAATTTTTTCAGAAAGGAGGATATAAGAAATATTCGGAGCTCGTCATGAGCTCAGATGTGCAGGCGCACAATCTATAAAAATAGGAACTTATGTCAGAAAATTAACCGTAAATATCGGTACTGTGGCTGCAGCCAGCCCCAGTACCGAATAATACAGAAACGAAAATCCAGTACCGAAGACGCTGGCGAGCCTCAGGCTTCCTGTGCAAAGCGGATACGATCTTCCGCACTGGCACCGAGGATTTTCGCCAGCCAGGGTGGTGGCGATTTTTTCATTACTTCCTGCAGACGGGTTAATACTTCACGCGCATCAACGGACTCTTTCTGTTTGATCGGATAAATACCGGTACGTACCACTTTCGCAGCTGCCGGACCACCAATCGACTGGACGTACATAATCTGACAGTCAGCAATCAGATTCGCGCGGAATGCATTGCGGTCTTCAGCCATATCGGCTTCCACTGTCGAGCGCACATCAATCAGATGACATTCCTGTGCGTTCATCTGGTACACCAGAAAACGTAGACAGGAACCAAAATGGCCATTGAGGATTTCACCGTTATTGGAGGCCACCGCCACCCGAATGGAATCTGGCATAGATGCCGCTTCGGCTTCGATGGCTGGCAGATTATCTTCGTCAGCTTCGCCCCAAAGAATACGCACAGCTTCTTTGATATTGGCCAGGCCCATACTGATGTCTTCACCATCTTCTTCACCATCAGCAGAACCGAAGCCGGTTTTAAGATCGGTCACAGTAATGGTTGTCAGCGCCTCTTCATCAAGGTCGCCATCAATGCGACGGGCGATGATTTCCAGCAGCTGGCCGACGCTGATGTCCGGAATCGCACGGGCAGCCATGGCAATTCGCAGGGCTGCATCACGGCTTATATTTGGCATATCACTCATAATCGATTCCTCTTATTTGGCAATGTTCACTTCAGCTCAGCTGAGTCAGTGACGAAGTGGATCTGGCTTCCCACTCACCTGGGGTAAAGGCTTCAATACTCAGGGCATGCAAACGTCCGTCACTGAGTACATCGGAAAAAGCGGACAGAACTTTCTGCTGTCGCTGTACCGGCCGTAAACCATCAAACGCGGTGCTGATCACCTGGGTGGTGAAATTACAGTCAGCACCACTGACTTCCACCACTGTGCCGTCAGTAACGGCACCTTCACCATTACTCAAAGCCTGTTCTATACGGCTGATAACGTCTGTTGTTTCCATAATTATTCCGCTGCGGCTTTCACGTCGGCTAACAGAGTTTTCAGACTGCCGTCGGCTGCCATGTTAACGACGATGTCGCTGCCACCAATTAATTCACCGTTAACAAACAACTGCGGAAAGGTTGGCCATTGTGAAACAGATGGTAAACGCTCACGGATAGAAGGCGCCTGCAATACGTTCACAAACGCGAACTCAGCTCCCACCGCTTTCAGAACTTTAATCGCTGCGGCGGAAAAGCCACACTCAGGTGCATCCGGTGTACCTTTCATATAAATCAGTACCGGATTAGACGCGATTTGTTTTTCAATAATTTCGACCACAGATGAAGTTGTCATAAGTTTTCCTCAAATCCTTTATTAAGCGACGTATCTTTGATCCGGCATCATGCAGTACTGCAGCATACGCAGGGTCTTGGCGTTGGCCGCCACATCCAGAGCGCTGAAGTCATCCAGAGTGGTCAGCGTGGTATCCGCTCCGGCTTCAATCAGCATGGCTGTTAACGCCAGGTTACCGGCTGAAGCGGTATATATGAGCGCTGTGGCACCATGATCATTCTGCTGATCCATGTCGATGTCGTTGTTCAGCAATAAATTAACGATATCTTCGTTGCCGCTCTGACAGGCCATCCACAGCGCGTTGTTACCGTCTTTATTCACCAGATCGATACCTGCACCGGCCAGCACCAGTTCACGCGCAAACGGATAGAGTCCTGCACGACAGGCGTGCATCAGTGCGGTTTCATTGTTATCGCCCCGCTCATCCAGATTGGCTAGCATGAAATTATGCTCCAGCATCCACTGTCGCAGCTCTTTGCTCAGTTCGTTGTCAGGATGACGGATATCCGGACACCAGGCTTCATAGCCACCGTCCAGGCTGTAGCAACTGGTAAAACCGAAATCACTGAACAGCTGTGCCATGTCCTGGCTGCGATGACCGTGATAACAATAAATCAGCACAGGTACTGACCGTGCGGTGTGCTTCAGAATTGCACGTAAATTGTCACTGGTTAAATGCAGAGCGCGGGGATGATGATCTGCAAGATACGAACGGAAATCACGCATATCCAGAACCAGCATATGGCTGTCGTAAAGCATTTCTTCCGCTTCGCTGACACTGATGTTATGCCACTTAATCATGCTAAATCCTCCGCTGAGTGTTTAAATTCTGTGATCTTTCGCCGGGCCAGGCGATTATTCTTCCGGACCAAAGCAGTCGCTGTAGGCGCTGCACTGATCGCAACTGGGGGCACGGCAGACATAACCGCCACCGGCTTCACACAACTGTTTGTAGAAGAATTTTTTCCACTTCATATCACCACTGTTAGCTGCGGCCAGGGTGGGGAAATTCTGCAGCATTAACTGACTCAGTTCGCTGCGGGACTGCAGGCCAAGATCACGCCATAAATGGTCACCACCTAAACAACCGGCAGCAACGATATCTGACATAATCAGTTCGCAGTCATTTTTTCCAGCTTTGTTCTGGCGCAACAAATTGCGGATTTCCAGCCATTCATCCTTGCGCATTTCCAGCAGCTGCTGACGCAGATCTTCTTCGTGCAGCGGTGCGTCGTGCCCCTGATTCCACAGCGATACCAATGGCATGCGGCGTTGGCGACCCAGTAACTGGCGGTGCATCATCCAGTGATAATCAACCGTAGACAGGCCGAGGAAATACGGCAGACAGGTACGCCCCTGGCGTTGACTGCGTACGATCTGGCTCAGCCAGCGACTGTTATTGGCACTCAGTAAACTGCGTTGCTGGCCATTCAGTGCGATATGCTGTGCCCATTGATCAGGGCGGAAAGCGGTCACCAGATTCATCATTCTCTTCCATCCTTTTTCTGCATTTTGCGGCTGAGGTTTAACTGTCTGTCTTTATTCTGCTGTATGAGCACAGGCTTCTACCCCCTGTGGGACTGCCACCTGTTCTGCTGCCTGAGGCTGAATATCCAGCGCCTGCTGCAGTCGTTCCCATTCAAATCCAACGCTGTACCAGTCGCCCATTTTCATCAGTGGCCGACGGATCAGCAGAGGATCTTTTAACATCGCATCCAGTGCTTCATCGGCACTGCATTCTGCCGGGCGAATACGCTTTTCTTTCACCGCAGGCGCTGAAGGATTAAACCATTCAGCAACCGGACGACCATGAAAAAAACGGCGTAATTCCTCTTTCTGCCACTGCTCTGTCAACAGGCTGTGTGCTTCCAGTTCAACGCCACAGTTGCGCAGGATTCTTTTCTGCTTTGTGTTGTTGATACAGCCTGGCTTTTCATAAAAATGCAGAACAGCAGTCATCGGCAGATCCTCAACGGGCCTGAATTTCTTCCATGGCTTCTTTCATTCTTTCCGGCGGAATACCGGTAAGTGATCCCAGTGGATTAATGGCAACGCCACTTGCATCGAGAATAGTTTCTTCAATCGGGCAAATGCTGGCGCACTGAGGCTGAGCGTAATCGCCTTCGCATTCGGTGCATTTTTTCGCATTGATTTTGAAATGTGGGCTGCTCTGATAGATCGCATTACTTGGGCATACGTCGTAACAGGCCCAGCAGTTCACACAGGAATCGACAATGGATAACGCCATGGTGACCTCCATTTGTTCCTTATTGCTGCAGAATAAAGGAACGCTCTTCTGTTTGATGTTAAAGCCCCCGGGGTTGCCCCCGGAGTATTCGCCTTATGTTTTTAATTCAGTGTCTCAGGCACTGATACTGGCCATTTCCGGCGCTTTTTCGGTCAGTTTGCCATTGGCAATCATTTCCTTATAAACCGCCATAATGGCTTCCTCGATCGGCTCCATGGCATGTTCGCCATTAGGTAAGATTCCGGCCTCTTCCAGCAGTGACCATGGCTCGTAACCAATTTTGGAACAGAGCACAGACTCACAGCCTTTCAGGGCACGGATGGAGCCGGCCAGGGCGCTTTCTTTTTCACCACAGGTATCGTTACCGATACAGAACTGATCGACTTTACGGTGACTGATAAAACGCACGCCTTTCGGTGATGCTTCATAAATCAGGAATTCGGTCGCGTGACCAAAGTGCTGGTTAATCAGACCACCGCCACTGGTCGCCACGGCCATTAATGCCGGACGGGTTTCTTCCGGAATACGGTCTTCAACCGCAGGCACATTAACCGCCGCCAGACGTTTGCGTTTTTCTTCTTTCTCATCCAGCTCTTCCATGATGCCGGCGTGCACGGCAGCGCGGGTTTTCATCGCGGCGTCGTAGTCGATATCCATGGCGGCGATTTTATCCAGGGTAAATTCTTCGCCCCGGTCTTCGCCCAGCAGACCAACAGCGTCAGCCCGGCACTGACGGCAGTGACGCATCATGTTCATGTCACCGGCACAGGCGTCCTGCAGATCCTGCAGCTCTTCCGGCTCTGGACCGCGCTGACCCATGATGCCGTAGAAAGTACCGTGCTCAGCTTCAGAAATAAGTGGCATTACGTTGTGCAGGAAGGCGCCTTTTTCTTTCACGATGCGGCTGACTTCTTTCAGGTGATCATCATTCACACCCGGAATCATTACCGAGTTCACTTTCACCAGAATGCCTTTTGCCACCAGCATCTCCAGACCTTTCTGTTGCTGCTGAATCAGAATTTTGGCGGCTTTTTTGCCGAAGATGCGTTTGTTGTTCCAGTAAATCCATGGATAGATTTTGGCGCCCACTTCCGGATCAACACAGTTAATGGTGATGGTGACGTGGTCGATGTTGTGCTTGGACAGCTCTTCCACCGCATCCGGCAGTGCCAGACCGTTAGTGGAAACGCACAGTTTGATGTCCGGCGCTTCTTCGCTGAGCATGCGGAAGGTGCTGAAGGTACGCTCCGGGTTGGCCAGCGGGTCACCAGGGCCAGCGATACCCAGTACGGTCATCTGCGGAATGTTGGCCGCTACCGCTTTGGTTTTCATCACGGCTTCTTCCGGTGTCAGCAGTTCAGACACCACACCAGGGCGGGACTCGTTGGAGCAGTCGTATTTACGGTTGCAGTAGTGGCACTGAATATTACAGGCCGGCGCCACCGCCACATGCATACGCGCAAAATAGTGATGCGCTTCTTCGGAATAGCATGGGTGGTTTTTTACTTTTTCACGGATCGCTTCCGGCAGTGCGGCCATCTGGTCGTTATCACTGCCACAAGAACCGGATGCACAACTGCTGGCGGCTGCTTCTCCACCATTTTCTTGTCCAAGCACATTCAATTGCATGGCCTCAGCTCCTTTTCAGTACCCTGCCCTCTGTTAATGGGGCATTTCTAATCTGGATTCCCGCGCTGATACATAGTCGGGGTCGGTTGCTGAATCAGTACTGCAATGGCGATGCCTGAAAGTTAAGTTATTGTTTTATATAGATTTTGGATTTACTGGAGGGGAGTTTTGTGGGGTTTAGTACAACACAGCGCGGATGGCTTTTGTTGTAATTAACACAATAGAAACATTACACATTGAAAGGGTATTAACGCCTGAGGTAGCGCAGCCAGCGACCGAGATTGAGCAGACTGATCAGCGATCCGGCGACATAAGTGAATGCTGCAGCACGCAGAATGGTGCGCGCGTTGCGCATATCTTCAGCATCCAGATAGTCGCCCTGCTCCAGCGCCGGCAAGGCTTTGCCAAAGCTGGCATCCCATTCCACTGGCAGGGTGATCAGATGCATCAGCGTACTCATCAGCATGGCACCAACGGCAAAGATCAGCAGCAGTCGCGCCAGTGGCGGAGATACCGTGAGCAGCAGTGGTGACAGCAGCAGGGCAACCGGTGCGACGCGCTGCATCCAGTAGGTGACTGTCGCCATGCCGGTACGCAGACTGAACAGTGACTCGCCGTGCGCATGCTGTATGGCGTGGCCGACTTCGTGGGCGGCTACCACCACTGCCGTCAGGCTTTTGCCTTCCAGCTTGTCTTTGGTCAGGCGCACGGTGCGCGTGGTCGGATCGTAGTGATCGCCGGCGGCGGTTTCCTCAACCTTCACCCGTTTCAGCCCAAATTTATTGATCAGGTGCAGCGCCATTTCACCGCCATTGCCGGGGAAATCGTCACGCGGTGCTGAATGCTTCTTCAGTACCTGCCTTACCCACAGACCGGGCAGAAGCAATATCGCCAGTAAAATCAGTACCAGCAGCAGCCAGAGCATTGGTTATCCGTCCTGTTTTCTTTGTTTCAACAAGGATTCTACTGCAGCATAACACCAGCTCTGAAGCCCGTTTTTGTGTCTTTCTGACCATTTCTGCAGGAATTGCGACAAACTAATTCGTACGCGGATTAGTCAGCCTGCCCCTTCGCTGATAGAATACGCGCCCTGATTTACCCCCGGAGTACTCCCGTTGAGTATTAAGTACATTGCATCTTCCAAACTGCCCACGCCGTTCGGTGTGTTCACTATGCACGGCTTCGAAGACGAAGAAACCGGTAAAGAGCACGTGGCGCTGTCGATGGGTGATGTTGCTGATGGCCAGCCAGTCCTGGCCCGCGCACATTCTGAGTGCCTGACCGGCGATGCCCTGTTCAGCATGCGCTGCGACTGCGGCTACCAGCTGGAAGCGGCTCTGCGAGCAGTGGCTGAAGCCGGCCATGGTGTAGTTCTGTATCTGCGTCAGGAAGGTCGTGGCATTGGCCTGCTGAATAAAATCCGCGCTTATCATCTGCAGGATCAGGGCGCAGATACCGTCGAAGCCAACGAACGTCTGGGTTTTGCCGCCGACATGCGCAATTACAGCATGTGTCGGCCGATGCTGGATCTTCTGGGCATTCACACCATACGCCTGATGACCAACAACCCACGTAAGGTGAAGGCTCTGAGCGATGCTGGCGTTGAAATCGCTGAGCGTGTGCCGCTGCAGGTTGGCCGTAACCCGTTCAATGATGGCTATCTGAACACCAAAGCCTCCAAGCTGGGTCACTTTCTGCCGCTGGATACGCCACCGCAGGGAATTCCGACCCATCAGGACGACGAGCCGGAAGCCGGTCAGTTATAAGCGCGGCCAGACGTCAGGTCTGGCCATGCGGTTCCTTAATTCGTCAGCTCTGATCGCCTTCTTTAGGCTCTTTCTCCGGCGGTTTCTCGCGCTTCACATGCAGTTTGATTTCATGGCCTTCAAACTGACGTGCCATCGCCTGCATTTTTTCCACATGACGCTCAGTCAGTACCGTACCAATCGATAACAAAATAACACCGGCGGGACTCACCAGATTACCCACCAGCGTCATACCAATGCGCGCGTCCTGAATCGGAATCCTCTCCATATTAGGCACAACGCCCTCATCAAAGTCTTCCAGCACATCCATGAAAATGTCTACCAGCTCGCGGTCGTAGCGCTGTCCGGCCATCTTCAGCAGATATTCCCGTGCCTGCTCTTCGTCGAGGGTTTCGCCAAGGAAATTATATTCACGCTGAATTTCGACATAATCGGTGACGATACGCAGAATCCGCGCTTCTTTGGGAATGGCGTCGCCGGAGAGCTTGTCCGGGAAGCCCTTACCGTTATACAGCTCCATGTGTGAGCGGATGATATTGGACGCATTCTGCAGCGGTTCGAGCAGCATCAGGCTGGTCTGGCCGTTAATGGTGAAGTGCGCATATTCCTGTTTTTCCGCGCGTGTCATCTGGCCGATGGCTTTATTCAGAATCACGTCAGACAGTGACACTTTACCGATATTTCTCAGCAGCGCGGCATAATACACATCCTGAATCTGCTGCCCTTCCAGACCGGCAAATTCGGCGAACTCTTTCGCCAGCCGGGCGAGTTTTTCTGAGCTGCCTTCTTCTTCACCATTACGCCGCTCCATGATGCCCACCAGAATATGCACCATACTGTTAAATTCCTGCCGCAGGGTACGATAGGCATCGGTGAGTTTGGCTTCCGCTTCGCCCAGATCGAAACTGGTTTCGTGGAATTTTTCCTGTAAGTGCCGGTTCAGACTTTCCAGCTCTTTGTTCTGTTCAACGATATGCGCGTTGAGTTTTTCGTTCGCCGATTTCAGATCGCGGTTATCAATCGCTTCTGCAATCACGGCACGCAGCTGATCGTTATCCCAGGGCTTGGCGATGTAGCGATAAATATTGCCTTCGTTTACCGCCTTAATGGCCGACTCCAGGTCGGAATAGCCTGTCAGCAGAATACGTATCATCTGCGGATATTGTTCAAAACAGGCTTTCAGTAACTCAGCACCAGTCATTCCCGGCATGCGCATATCAGAAATAATCACGTCGAAAGAGTCATTTTTAAGCTCCTCCAGCGCGGCTGCACCACTGCTGTGAGTGACGACATCGTACTGACGGTGAAACAGGCGCTTCAGTGCCTGTAATACGGCTTCTTCGTCGTCGACAATCAACAAGCGGCCATTTTTTTCCCGTGGTTGTGGCACATAGCCTTCACTTAACATCGGTATTACTCCTGCAGCCGTTTGGCATCCAGAGGCAGCCAGATGGTGAAGCAGGTACCTTCACCCGGCTGAGTCTCCAGCTCGATCCGCCCATGATGGGCCTCTATTAATTGATAGCACAAAGCGAGTCCCATGCCGGTCCCCTCGCCCTCGCCTTTGGTGGTAAAGAAAGGCTCAAACACCCGGCTGGCAACCTCTTTATCCATACCCGGGCCGTTGTCCCGGATCTCAATCGCCAGCCAGCCCGAGGACAATGTTTCTTTCAGAGTGATCACACCATCATCCTTTTTCGCCGCCAGCGCCTGAATCGCATTCACCAGAATATTCAGCACCACCTGACCTATCTGGGAAGGATTACAGGGAATCAGTGGCAACTCCTGCAGTCTGACCTCCAGACGGATATTGCCCTTAATACGGCTGCGCGCCATATTGATCACGCTGTCCAGCTGCTCATTGAGCAGGCTGGGTTCCATTACATCTGTGCTGCGCCGGCTGAGCTTGCGCATATCACTGACGATGCGGGCAATACGGTCAATTCCTTCGCTGAGATCGTCGATACGCTCAGGCAGAGAAGCCAGAGCTTCCGGCAATGCCAGCTGCTGATAACTCTCCGCCAGCTCATGGTAAAAATCGGAATCCTTCGCCAGACTATCCGACATCTGATCGACACGCCGAATAAAGGCCTGCAGGGCGTCCAGGTCCTCGCGCAGGGTCTCCAGATTGCTACGGCAGTAAGCCACCGGGTTATTGATTTCATGGGCAATACCCGCGGAGATCTCGCCCAACGCGGCCAGCCGTTCGGACAGTTCCATGCGCCGGCGGGCTTCTTCAAGGCTCTGATTCAGATGCTCAACCTGAGCAGAGGTGTTGTGTAACAGACGCGAACGGGCCTCACTGACATGCTGCTCGTCGAGCAGATCTTTGCGCGATTTATCCAGCGCACGACGCAGCCGGTAGCTGTAAAAATGTTGCCGCCAGAGCCAGAACAACAGCACAAATTCGGGAATCGCCACCAGCAGCGCCAGTACCAGTGCGGTGAGCTTCTGATTAAACAACCCATCAATGCGGGCATAGCTCAGATAGAGGCTGAACTGGGGAATCATAAAATCGCTGAATACCAGCATCATTTCCCGTGGCTCGGTGACATCCGCCGTCATCATGTGTCCCTGCCAGCGGATCTGCAGCGGCATATTACCCAGCCCCAGATCTTCAGTGATGTGCTGCAGCCAGCGTACCGCATAAATGCGCACTGACAGTCCGTCCGGCTGCGCCTCACTGAGCATCAGATCCAGAACGACGGCGGGTTTATGATCCAGCGGATGAAATTTTTCTGCCTGATGGACAGTAACACTGGCCACAAGATCATCCAGCGTCAGGCGTACATGCCAGTCGCCGGGCTGCAGAACCTCCTGCGGACGATCGGCAAAGGTCATATAAGACCCCATATCTGTGCTGCCCTGCAGTGCCTTCAGGGTTTCCGCCGAGCCGCCGTTTTCCATCACTGTGCGGGCGTCGGTCAGCATGCCGTAGTAGTCACGCAGGCCGCGGATAAATACGCGCTCCAGCAGATGCTCACTCATATTCTGCACACGCTCGTTCTCCATGCGCAGTACGACGTCGTACACCGCAGCAGCCGAGCCCAGCACAATCAGAATGATGATCAGCAGATAACGTTTCAAAGCACCTTCCCCGCCAACGGACGTTTGCTTTACCAGTACATCAAGTAAAGCAGTTCAGCGGGAAAACGGGGGAATCAGAGCGGAAAGTCTGCGCCGGTTCACGCCATTGGCGTGTGACCGGCACAAAGATCAGAAGGCAGACGGGTCTGAGATCAGCTTTTACCGGCGCTGAGTACCGGGGTAATGGCTGGCAACACGCTGCGCGCAGTGGCGACGACATCCGTTGCGGTCAGGCCACAGACCTGCAGCTGGCGCGCCGGAGCGGCATGTTCGATGAACTCGTCGGGAATGCCCAGGGTTCGTACCGGCACCTGTATACCGGCCTGAGCCAGAGCTTCCAGTACAGCACTGCCGGCTCCGCCCATAACGGCATTTTCTTCCAGCGTGATCAGCAGATCATGACTCTGCGCCAGTTCAGCCACCAGTTCAGCATCCAGCGGCTTCACAAAGCGCATGTCCGCGACGGTCGCATCGAGGGTTTCGGCCGCCTGAGCAGCGATTGCCAGTGGCGCGCCAAAGGCCAGCAGTGCCACCCGCTGACCGCTCACCGCCTGGCTTTCACGGCGCACAATGCCTTTACCGATCGGCAGCATCTGCATTTCTTTCGCCGGGCTGATACCGCTACCAGTGCCACGCGGATAACGCACCGCCGCCGGGCCCTGGTGCTGATAACCGGTGTACAGCATCTGCCGGCATTCGTTTTCATCGGATGGTGTCATCACCACCATATTCGGAATGCAGCGCAGATAACTGAGGTCGTAAGCACCGTGATGGGTCGGGCCATCTTCGCCCACCAGACCGGCACGGTCGATGGCAAACAGCACATCCAGATTCTGCAGCGCTACGTCGTGAATCAGCTGATCGTAGGCGCGCTGCAGGAAGGTCGAGTAAATCGCCACCACCGGCTTGGAGCCATCACAGGCCAGACCCGCCGCCAGGGTAACAGCATGCTGTTCCGCAATAGCAACGTCGAAATAGCGCTGCGGGAATTCTTCAGAGAAGCGGATCAGGTCAGAGCCTTCACGCATGGCCGGCGTGATGCCCATCAGGCGCTCATCAGCGGCGGCCATATCGCACAGCCACTGACCGAAAATATTGGAGTAGGTCGGCTTTTTCACCGCCGCCACCGGTGCCGATGCTTTCAGCGCGTGGTATTTCACCGGATCTTCTTCGGCCGGCGCGAAGCCTTTGCCTTTGCGCGTCACAATATGCAGAAAGCGCGGACCTTTGAGCTTTTTCAGGTTCTGCAGGGTGAGCACCAGCTCATCCAGATCATGACCGTCAATCGGGCCGTAATAGTTAAAACCCAGCTCTTCAAACAGGGTGCCCGGGGCCACCATACCTTTCATGTGTTCTTCGGTACGGCGGGCAAATTCCCACGCCGCCGGGATTTTTTCCAGCACGCGCTTACTGCCGGCGCGCATGGCTGAGTAGGTGCGGCTCGACCAGATACGGGTGAAGTATTTGTTCAGGGCGCTGACATTGTTGGAGATCGACATATCGTTGTCGTTCAGAATCACCAGCATGTCGGCCTTTTCCTGACCGGCGTGATCCAGAGCTTCAAACGCCATACCGGCGGTCATAGCACCATCGCCAATGACAGCGATGCACTCGCGGTCGTTCTGCTGGGCTCGCGCCGCCAGCGCCATGCCCAGTGCAGCACTGATAGAGGTACTGGAATGACCAACACCGAAGGTGTCGTATTCACTTTCATTACGCGTCGGGAAGGCTGCCGGGCCCACTTCACTGCGGATCAGTGGCATCTGCTCGCGGCGGCCGGTCAGAATTTTATGCGGATATGCCTGATGACCCACATCCCATACCAGACGGTCATCCGGGGTATTAAAGACGTGATGCAGGGCGACGGTCAGCTCAACAACGCCCAGACCCGCGCCGAAATGTCCGCCGGACTGGCCAACGCTGTAGACCAGATATTCACGCAGCTCAGCGCACAGCTGAGGTAACAGATCTGCATTCAGATCGCGCAGATCTGCCGGTGAATTAATCGTGTCCAGCAGAGGCGTGTCAGGCCGGTTTTCGGGGATCTCTGTAAGAATCATCGGCTACTTCGGTATGTCGGATGTCAGTGACGGCCAGTGTCCGCTGTCACAAAAGGAGGCCATTCTACCGACACTTGCCGCCAATGAGTAGCGTTGTGGGATTACTGACAAGTACAGTTGCAGACAAGGCCCATGCAGCGTTGCCTGAACAGTACATTACCGCTCTGACATGGGCGGATTGTTTAGTGATCACGGGTAATGATGTAATCCGCCAGCTGCTTAAGCACGCTGACATCACCATCAATACCACTCAGAGCGGCGATGGCATCATCCACCAGCTCCAGCGCTTTACTGCGGGCACCGTCCATACCTAACAGAGCCGGATAGGTTGGCTTGTTCAACGCCAGGTCCGCGCCCTGATTTTTACCCAGTACCAAGGTGTCGCCTTCGATGTCGAGGATGTCATCCCATACCTGAAAGGCCAGACCGATGGCATCGGCGTAACGGGTCAGAGAATCCAGCGTTGCGCTGTCCGGCTGTTCTGTCACGCAACAGGCGCCCATCAGAACCGCCGCCCGGATCAGGGCTCCGGTTTTGTGACGGTGCATGTTTTCCAGCTCCGCCAGTGTCATCTGCTTACCGACGTTGGTCAGATCGATACTCTGGCCAGCCACCATACCGGCGCCACCGGCATTGCTGGACAGCAGGCGGATCAGCGTCAGACGCTGGGCATCGTTCTGATATGGCGCGTTGGCAAGAATTTCAAAGGCTGCAGTCAGCAGACCGTCACCGGCCAGAATCGCGGTGGCTTCATCAAAGGCAATGTGGCAGGTCGGTTTGCCACGACGCAGATCATCGTCGTCCATGGCCGGCAGATCATCGTGTACCAGGCTGTAGCTGTGGACCATTTCCAGCGCCACCGCTGCGCTGTCTGCCTGCTCGCGGTTGCCGCCTAACGCTTCTGCCGTGGCATACACCAGAAACGGGCGCAGTCGCTTGCCGCCGTTGAGCACACCATAGGTCATGGCTTCAGCCAGACGCTGGTGCTGTAAATCAAGCTGACGGATGTGTTGTTGCAGTTGCTGCTCTACACGCTCACGGGCGATTTGCAGGGCTGATTGCATTTTATTCTCCGTCATCGAATGGCTGCGCAACACTGTTGCCATTCTGTTCCAGCAGTATCTGTACCCGCTGTTCGGCACTGGCCAGCGCCTGCTGACACTGACGGGTCAGGCCAATGCCCTGTTCAAATGCCTGTAATGAATCTTCCAGAGTCAGTTCGCCGCTTTCCATACGCACCACCAGCTGTTCCAGCTCCTGCAGTGCCTGTTCAAAATTAAATGCGGGCTTGCCGTCGGTCATAGGGGTCTCTCACTGTTATTCAGTGTCAGGGTACCGGAATAGAGCCTGCGTCGACAGAGGCATGCGCAGGGCGCGGCAACACTAACGCTATGCATGTACAGGGTCAAGCGGCCGCCGGCAGGTACGGCCGTGCGGAAAGATGCCACACCCCGGATTCCCTACCAATAAATTCGTCAGCGCTGAGGAAGAATACAAATGTTTGACTAAACTCAGAATCATTGAAAATTGATTTTCCAAGGAGCGACTGTGGATCTCGCATCATTAGTTGGCCTGGTCGGGGCCTTCGGTATCGTTGTGATGGCCATGATGCTGGGTGGGGAGCTCGGCATGTTCATCAATATACCGTCGGTTCTGATCGTGGTCGTCGGCAGTATTTTCGCAGTAATGATGAAATTCGAACTGGGCCAGTTTCTTGGCGCAGTGAAAGTGGCAGCCAAGGCCTTCTCATTCAAGTTGAGCAAACCGGAAACCATCATTGAAGAAGTTGTCGAGCTTGCCGGTCTGGCGCGTAAAGGCGGCCTGCTGTCGCTGGAAGGTAAAGAAGTCAGTGATGATTTTCTTGGCAAAGGCATTCAGTTGCTGGTCGACGGCCATGACCCGGACGTCGTGCGCACTCTGATGAGCAAAGAAATGAAGCAGGCCAGTGAACGCCATGACATCGGTATCAATATTTTTAAAGCCATCGGCGACGTAGCACCGGCGATGGGGATGATCGGTACCCTGGTTGGTCTGGTGGCCATGCTGTCGAACATGGACGATCCGAAAACCATTGGTCCGGCGATGGCGGTTGCACTGCTGACAACGCTCTACGGCGCCATGATGGCGACCATGTTTGCCCTTCCAGTAGGCGACAAGCTGACCCTCAGAAAGGACGAAGAAGACCGTCTCAAATCTATGATTATCGACGCCTTGCTGGCTATTCAGAGTGGTCAGAATCCGCGTGTGATTGAATCCATGCTGCAGGCCTACATTCAGGAAGGCAAACGCACAAGTTCAGGTGAGTAATCATGTCTGCCGAAGAAGAACAGGAATGCCCACCCTGTCCCGCGATACCGGGTTGGCTGGCGACCTTTGCCGACCTGATGTCGCTGTTGATGTGTTTCTTCGTGCTGCTGCTGTCTTTCTCCGAGATGGACGCACTGAAGTTCAAACGTCTGGCCGGTGAGCTGCGTCAGGCATTTGGTGTGCAGACGGTGGTCAACGTATCCGATCCGCCCAAAGGCACCAGTGTGATTGCCCGGCATTTCAGCCCGTCCATTCCGGAACCGACGCCGATCAACGAAGTACGGCAGAAAACCAGTGACATCACCAAAAGTTCGCTGGAGGTTCTGTGTCAGGACGAAGTGACACAACAGGAAGAACGTCAGGGTGATCAAGGTGAACTGACCCGCGAAGTGGTCGTCCCCAAAGAAGATATGGAGAACGAAAAAACCGAAGAGGAAGCCATGAAAATGGCTGCAAAACTGGAAAATGAAATTGCTCAGGGTCAGGTCGAAATCGAAACCGTGGGTAAAAAGATCATTATCCGTATTCAGCAGCGTGGCGCTTTCCGTTCGGGTTCTGACTATATCGAAGACAGATTTCTGCCGGTGATCGACAAAATCCGCGAGGTACTGGTGACCATTCCCGGCATGATCTCAGTGGAAGGCCATACCGACGATATTCCAGTCAGTGGCGGTCGTTTCCGCAGTAACTGGACGCTGTCATCCGCCCGTGCGGCCGCTTTCGCAGAGGAATTATTTGTCGCACCGGAAATGGACGAAAGCCGCTTCCAGATTGTTGGTCACGCTGACACCCAGCCATTGGTGGCCAACGACAGTCCGGAAGCCCGTGAACGTAATCGCCGGGTAGAAATTATTATTCTGCGCAAACAACCGGGCGACGATGACGATGTGCCGGAAATTGAAACCGATGACGCCGCTGTGAACGATGCTCTGAACGCACAACCGGAAGATTTTGAACTCAGACCAAATGAGATCTTCTGACAAAAAAAGGAAAAGAAATGGAAGAACGCCGCCGCTATTTCCGCCTGGATGATGAAGTGGTTATGGATTTCCAGGCCATTTCTCAGGAAGAGTTCCAGCACTGGAAAGAAAGTCAGTCACTGGAAAAAAACGAGCTCAGGGAACTGGAGCAGGAACTGGGAACACTGCTCCATCAGATGCGCTCCGTGCACCCGTCACTGGCGCAGATTCTGGAACTGTATAACCGCAAGATTAACCTGCTGAGTGGCCATAAAGATGACAGCAGTGGAGCACCTATGTCCGGTACTGAATCACGGGTACGGGTTAACCTCAGTGCCTGTGGTATGTCGTTTTATACCGATTCTGATCTCAGTGGGTCCAGCCACCTGCTGTTTCAGTTACAGCTGAAACCTTCCAACGCCATGCTTAATCTGGCGGGTACCGTCGTTTCTGCAGAAAAAACCCAGCAGACCAACAATCCGTTTCTGGTTCGGGTGAATTTCGATGGCATTCAGGAATCCGAGCAGGAACTGCTGATTCAGCATCTGTTTCAGTTGCAGTCAAAAACCCTGAAGCATATGCGCGATCATTGAGCCGGGGAACCGGCTCTGACTCCTCCAACTTATCTGCCTCAGTCGCGGCGGCCTGAAGCTGACGGCCTGCAAGGGCCTGTCGGCAAAAGCCGCAGACTATCGCCGCAGTAAATCCGCTTTGCTATTATCAGCGACCTGAAAACCGCAGATGCAGCAGAGCCAGTACCATGAGTTCAGGACCACGAATTTACACCCCCCAGCCATTAACACCGGGATCGCGTCTGGAGCTCGACAGCCAGGCTGCGACTCATCTGGTGCGCGTGCTGCGCCTGACTGACGGCGACGCGCTGCGGCTGTTTAATGGTGACGGCTGTGAATACGCCGCGACCCTGAGTGACAGCGGTAAGAAATCCGCTTCCGCTGATATCACCGGTGTCGTGCGGGAAGATGCGCCACTGCCATTGCAGCTTCATCTCGGTCAGGTGGTTTCGAAAGGCGACCGCATGGACTTCACCATTCAGAAAGCCACCGAGCTGGGCATCAGTGACATCACGCCACTGTGGAGTGAACGCTGTGAAGTCCGCCTGAAAGGTGAACGACTGGATAAGAAGATTGAACACTGGCAGAAAGTAGCGGTCAGTGCCTGCGAACAGAGCGGGCGGAATGTCATACCCCGCATTCACCCGCCACTGTCATTCAATGACTGGTGTGCGCAGACGGAGGCGGATCTGAAATTTATTCTGCATCCACACGATCAGAAACCGCTGCGTGATTACACACAGCCGCAGACACTGGCTTTGCTGGTTGGACCTGAAGGTGGTTTCAGTGAGACAGAAGTGCAACAGGTGCTTGCTGCAGGCTTTCATGGACTGACACTCGGGCCGCGTATTCTGCGCACAGAAACGGCCGCATTAACGGCCCTGAGTGTGTTTCAGTATCAGTGGGGCGATTTCTGACGTCAGACTATTCCGGGCTCTGGCGTTTTTTCAGAATTTCCAGCAGATATTGCAGATGCTCTGCCGCGGTGTGACCGAGACTGGTCAGGTAACCACCGTCAGCATCATCAATCAGGCCTTTCTCATGCAGGCGTTTTACCGCTGCCAGCAGTTCCGGACTGGCGTCGTTATGCACCTTAATCCCTTTCTGCATGCTGTGCAGATCGAACTGCGCCAGTAACGTCATTTCGCTCATCAGTTCTGAAGAAATCGGCATCGTCTGAATCCTTTTTTATTGGGTAAATTCAGACTATGCCTGTGCCACTGAAATAGCGACCAGCAAATTACGCCAGAATGACCCGGATCAGTTTCATCCGGGTTATTGCGTTATTTTGCTGCATCTTTAATCCGTTTCTGTCAGGCGGAAATGCTTCCAGTCCTGAGCACTGCTCAGGTAATACAGGCCGATCAGCAAAGCCATCCACCACTCCACCACGCTCTTCCAACGATCATCCGAATCCACTACCTGCAGAACGATCATCACACCGAGGAAAAACCACTGAGCATAAATCAGTGCAAACTTCTGTTTGAGGCTGCTGCCGATATCCACACCACGCTTTTTCAGGTGTTTCAGCCAGTAAGTCACACGGGTCTGCACCAATAAAGAAATCAGGAAAAACAACGCGGCAAAAACGGTATGCAGGGTCCATGGTAAATGGTCTTTGTCCGGACGCAGCACCGCAGTGGCGATAATCAGACAGACCGAGCTGATCACTCCGGCAGTGACCATGTAGCGCACCGTCCAGATCGGACGCTCCGGTGCAATTTCAATCAGCCAGGACTGCATGCAATACCACCACACAGCAAACAGTACGCAGGCAGAAATCAGCCCGCCACGGAACACGAAGGCCTGAGGATCCGGAATACCGGTCGCGGTGATGCTGGTACAGCCGGTGAGATACGGTACGCAAATGTCCGTTGTCCCCAAATACATACCCATCACCAGCGTCAGCCAGAAACTGCCATGGGATAACCAGAAGCTGGTGTGCGCAATGCGCTGTGGCAAAGTCATACGCTGGCCTCCTGTGCATGAATGCCGTCGCCTTTCTCGCGGCGGGTCAGGCGGAATTCCTTCCAGTCACGCCATGTAGTCCCGAAATACAGTGAACTCAGGGACGCCAGCCACCATTCGGCAATTTCAATCGGACCATCCGTATTCAGATCGAAGATCATAATCACCGCCAGCCACAGAATCAGCAGCAGCTGCAGCACAGCCAGAACCTGCTTAAACACGATGCCACTGAATTTAATATTCAGCTCCTGCTGCAGCTGGCGCATACGCCATGTCATCACAATCTGGCAGATCGCCGTGGTGAGAAAAAACAGCACAGCGGTAATGGTGTGGAAGCGCCACAGGAATTTATGATCACGCGACGGCACCATGTGCTCGCCTAACACGGCAATGGAAGCCACCAGCAGAATGCTGGCCACGGTAGCGAATGCCACCAGCCGGTGTACCCAGGGGTGATGTTGCGGATGGCCGACACTTTCCAGCCAGGCACGAACGCAGTACCACCAGAGGATAGCGATCACGGCAGTACTGATCAGTCCGGCGCGGAACACGTACGCCGCCGGATAATAAACCCCGGTGGCGGTAATGGTGGAACAGCCGTCAAACCATGGAATACACAGCGGCACATGACCGCCTGCAACGGACAGACCGTAAGTGCTTCCTATGGTCAAAAAGGGTAAAACAACGGCCAGAAGAGCAATTCGCTGCGGCACAGTCATGCATCATTCCCTGTGTGATAACGGAGTATTGGCCAGCAGGTTTGCTGGCCGGCTTAAATCAGTACTGCTGTTGATTGACCAGACGGATATGTTTCCAGTCCCAGAAAGAGGTAAGGAAATAAATGCCGATAAACAGCGTCGCCCACCATTCGATAATGCGTTTACCGTGACTCATTTCAACGCCGACGGTAACACCGGCAAAGCCCACCGTCATAATCCACAGGATGGCAATGATCAGGGTTTTAAAGCGGATGGAGGGCACCGGCAGGCCGCGTTTAAATGCGCGTAAAATCAGAATGTAATTCATCGTCAGCGCAATCAGCATGCCCTGAAAAAACAGGTTTGCGCCACGTACATGCACGCCCCAGCGGGTAGAATCTTTTTCCGGCAACAATACCGCGGTACCGACCAGCAGACCCAGCGCCGCCACGACACCGAAGAAATGCATAACATTCAGCGCGATACGGTTGCTGTTAATGTTGGTGCCACTCAGCCAGACACGCATCACCTGCCACCAGATAATGAAAAACACGCAGGCCGCGATCATGCCGCCACGGAAGATAAAACCGCCGTCGCCTTTCATACCAGTGTGGGTAATGTCGGTGCAGCCATCGATAAAAGGATTACAGAGTTCTGCGGTTCCGGCAGAGGTACCGACCCAGTAGGTCACTGCGATGGTGCCCATGGAGAGAATAAAACTGGCTAATGCAATCAGTTGGCCGAACGACATAAGGATCTCAGCTGCGGGAAAAATTGGGCTCTATAGTATCGCAGCAGAGGGAAAATGACAGACCGTCCGCCGTCTTTACATAACCCGGCAAAAGCGGGCTACAGACGACGGACAGCCTGCAGGTCAGGCCGGATCAGTTATTCGCTGCCGCCAGAGCCTGAGCGATATCCGCAATAATATCGTCGATGTGTTCAATGCCGATGGACAAACGCACCAGATCACTGCTGACACCAGCCGACGCCAGTTCTTTTTCATTCAGCTGACGGTACGTGGTGGTGGCCGGATGACAGGCGAGACTTTTCGCATCACCAATATTCACCAGACGTTTGATCATCTGCAGAGCATCAATAAATTTTGCCCCGGCAGCGGCACCGCCTTTGATACCGAAACTTAAAATCGCCGACGGCTTACCGCCTAACATACGCTGTGCAACATCGTAGTAACGGTTATCTTTTAATCCGGCGTAGTTCACCCAGTTTACCTGCTCATGAGCCTGCAGATATTCCGCAACTTTCTGAGCATTTTCGACATGGCGTTCCATACGCAGTGCCAGTGTTTCCAGTCCCTGCAACAGCATAAAAGCATTCATCGGCGACAGCGCTGCCCCCATATTACGCAGCGGTACTACCCTGGCGCGGGCAATAAACGCCGCCGGGCCCATGGCTTCCGTGTAAACCACGCCATGATAGGACGGATCCGGCTCATTAAACTGTTTAAAGCGCGGATTATCTTTCCACGGGAATTTACCGGAATCGACAATGGCGCCACCTAACGTGGTGCCATGGCCACCGATGTATTTGGTCAGCGAATGCACCACGATGTCGGCGCCAAATTCAAATGGCCGGCACAGGAAAGGCGTTCCCACTGTGTTATCCACAACCACGGGGACGCCGTGCTTATGCGCCATATCCGCCAGCGCTTTAATATCCACCACATTGCCCGCCGGGTTGCCGATAGACTCGCAGAACAATGCCCGGGTGTTATCGTCGATTAAGGCTTCCAGCGCGGCCACATCATCACCGGATGCCATGCGCACTTCGATGCCCTGCTGCGGAAAGGTGTGGGCAAACAGGTTATAGCTACCGCCGTAAAGCTGGCTGACGCTGACGATATTATCCCCGGCGCGGGCCAGAGTTTGCAGAGCCGCAGTAATCGCCGCCATCCCGGAAGCCATACACAAGGCAGCAATGCCACCTTCCATGGCCGCCAGGCGCTCCTCCAGCACCGCATTGGTCGGGTTCATAATACGGCTGTAAATATTGCCCGGTTCTTTCAGATCAAACAGATCGGCGCCGTGCTGGGTATCGCGGAAACTGTAAGACGTCGTCTGATAAATGGGCACCGCGACGGCGCGGGTGGTCGGGTCTTCGCTGAAGCCGGCATGGATCGCCTGGGTTTCTAATTTCATGGGGTTCCTTCCTTCTGCTGTCAGCCGGTTGGTATCGGCCTGTTATTGTCTGCATTGGCGCAGCCGCAGTCTAACAAGAGCGCCGCCCGTTAAGTAGTAGTGCTTAAGCAGTAACAACATTTATCACAGAGTGGCTTTGCCGGCTGACTTGCATTCACCTGCCCCCGCCGTAAACTCGCGCCAATACTTTTTATTTCCGCCCGGAGCCAAAATGGCAAAAAAGAAAACCGCCTACGTCTGCAGTGACTGTGGTTCTGAACACGCAAAATGGCAGGGCCAGTGCAACGATTGCGGCGCCTGGAACACGCTGCAGGAATTCGTTGTATCGTCATCCAAAACGCCATCCCGTGATGCCAGCTACGCA
The DNA here is from genome assembly GCF_002433655.1 of Thalassolituus sp. UBA6592. Classification (NCBI taxonomy): domain Bacteria; kingdom Pseudomonadati; phylum Pseudomonadota; class Gammaproteobacteria; order Oceanospirillales; family Oceanospirillaceae; genus Thalassolituus; species Thalassolituus sp. UBA6592. The sequence goes on from NZ_DJIO01000028.1 coordinate 34,719, forward strand.
GGCTATGCCGGAGCTGCCGGTGATCAGGGCATTCAGCGTCTGGCCGACGTGGATCTGGCCGAAGTGCCGCGGGTAGGCAGTGGTATGCAGGAATTCGACCGTGTATTGGGCGGCGGCCTGGTACCCGGTTCCGCCATTCTGATCGGCGGTCATCCGGGGGCTGGTAAGTCCACACTTCTGCTGCAGACCATGTGTACACTGGCAGCACAGATGCCAGCCCTGTACGTCACTGGCGAAGAAAGCCTGCAACAGGTGGCCATGCGCGCCAAGCGTCTGGGACTGCCCACCGACCAGCTGAATATGCTCAGTGAGACCAGTGTTGATCGTCTGATTCAGACGCTGCAGAAACACAAACCTAAGGTGGTAGTGATCGACTCCATTCAGGTGATGCACGTTGATGGCATTGAATCTGCGCCCGGCAGTGTGTCACAGGTACGGGAGAGCGCCGCTGCCCTCACCCGTTTTGCCAAACAGACCGGCACCATTCTGTTACTGGTTGGCCACGTCACCAAAGACGGCACCCTCGCCGGGCCGAAAGTGCTGGAGCATATGATCGACTGCTCCATCATGCTGGAAGGCGATGGCGACAGCCGCTTCCGCACCCTGCGCGGCATCAAAAACCGTTTCGGCGCCATTAATGAATTAGGCGTTTTCGCCATGATCGACACTGGCCTGAAAGAAGTAAAAAATCCCAGCTCGATATTCTTAAGCCGCAGCGAAGAGCCCGCCGCCGGCAGTGTGGTGATGGTGATCTGGGAAGGCACGCGCCCCCTGCTGGTCGAAATTCAGGCACTGGTCGATGACAGCCATTTCGGCCATCCGAAACGCGTGGCTGTGGGGCTGGATCAGAACCGTATGAATCTGCTGTTAGCGGCATTGCACCGCCATGGTGGCATTCATCTCGGTGACCAGGATGTGTATATCAACGTCGTTGGCGGGGTGAAAGTAAACGAGACATCCGCAGATCTGGCGCTGTTACTGGCGGCGCTGTCCAGCTTCCGCGATCAGCCATTACCGAAAGAATTAATCGTCTTCGGTGAAGTTGGTCTGTCCGGTGAAATCCGCCCGGTACCGTCTGGTCAGGAGCGTATTAAAGAAGCGGCTAAACACGGCTTTACCCGCGCCATCGTGCCGAAGGCGAATATGCCACGTCAGGAAATTCCGGGCATGAAAATCATCGGAGTGGATAAACTGCAGCAGGCGCTGGAGAGTATCTGAAGCAGAGCAGGTTGCGGGGGCATCTGCTCTCAAACCTGCAACCGGCTGGCTCTCACACCTGCAACCGGCTGGCGACGCCTGGCACCACGTCGCCGTTTTCCACATGTTCGGCGCCACGCAACATAGCGCGGATCAGCTCATTGGCATCGAACTTGGTCAGAGCTTCATTGGCCCCGACCTGATGCGCTCGATCAACACTGATCTCACTCGACAGTGAGGTGTGCAGAATTAAATACATGCCGGCAAGGCGTGGGTTATTACGCACTTCGAAGGCCAGTTCATAACCATCCAGACCCGGCATTTCAATATCACTGACCAGAATATCGTAGGGTTCACCAGATTCTGCCGCGCGTTGCATCATCGCCAGCGCCTCGCTGCCATCACCGCAGACATCAAACGGCACGTTCACATAATTCAGTGCTTCTGCCAGCTGACGACGGGCGACACTGGAATCGTCCACCAGCAGGATCGGATGACTGCGCAGCAGTCCCTGCTCGGTGGCGGTAATCTGTGCATGCAGTTCATCTTCCGCCACCGGAAAAATATGCGACAGCACCATTTCAATATCCAGTAACTGAATCAGTGAATCGCCATGAGATATCACGCCGGTGGCGTATATGCTGCGCCCGGCACCTTTTGGTGGCGGTGAAATATTACGCCAGCTGTAGTCGATAATGCGGTCAATTTTACGCACCAGAAAGCCGACCCGCTGACGCTGGCAGTCTGTAACAATCACAAAACAATCTTTAAGGATGTCTTTTGGCTGCGGGCGATAGCCCACTGCAGCGGCAAGGTCGATAACCGGGATGGTTTCGCCACGGATATGCGCAGCACCCAGCACGACCGCGTGGGACTGAGGGAAAGCAGTAAGTGGCTGAAAAGGGACAATCTCTTTAACTTTCAGTGTGCCAATACCGAAGGATTGCCGCTCATTCAGCTGAAACAGCAATAATCCCTGAGATGCCTGATGCTGGCCGGTCGCCATAGTCTGCTCCGAACAAGACTCTGATTCAAAACCCCTGTTCTGACAACATAAAACAGGCCGGACTTTAAGCTTAGCAAATCCGGAGCAGGTCACATGGCGGGATGGTTAAATATTGTTATCTTTATCAGCGGACGGCTTATTGACCGTCCGGTGCTTTCTGTTCTGCCATTACTTTCTGCAACTCGCGATTACGGGTGTTCTCACGCATCGGCACTTTTTTATGCAGTGCGGCTTTGGCCAGCATATTGGCGGATACCGGCGCAGTAATAAACAGGAACAGGCTGATCACAATTTCGTGCACACTGAAACTGCCATCGCGCGCCGCTGTGGCTGCCACTGAGGCCATCAGGACCGCGCCGATTCCCAATGTTGTCGCCTTCGTCGGCGCGTGCAGACGGGTATAAAAATCCGGTAATTTCAGCAGTCCGAAAGAACCGACAAAAATAAACAGGCCACCAATAATCAGCAAAGTAGCAATCAGATAATCACTCATACATTCTCACCCACAGATTATTCGATGATGTCGCCGCGCAGCATGTATTTACACAATGCTGCGGTACTGACAAAGCCCAGCATGGCAATCAGTAGTGCGCCTTCAAAATACAATGCCGAACCGTTATACAGCCCCAGCATAATGATCAGAGCGATGCTGTTGATATACAGGGTATCCAGCGCCAGGATGCGGTCGGTCACCGTAGGGCCGATAATCATACGCCAGACATTCATTAACAGGGCCAGCACCACCAATGCCGTGGTGATCATCATCGCGCCCTGAAGCACAATACTGCTTAACATGAAAAAATCTCCCGCAGTGGCTTCTCATAACGCTGACGGATTTCACTGATCAGCTTCTGCTCATCCTGCAGATGCAGTACATGGATATACAGCCAGCGTCTGTCATCAGAAAATTCGACACTCACAGTCCCAGGTGTCAGCGACACACTGCTGGCCAGTACTGTCAGCGGAAATTCTGCTTTCATGCTTAGCGGATAAGCGACAATACCCGGTTGCAGCGTACGGTTCGGATACATCACCCGCAGCGCGACTTCGATATTGGACTGGATAATGTCACGCACCAGGCGCAGAAAATACACAACGATTTTAACCGGTTTACGCGCTTTACTCTGATCATCCACATACGGGAAAGTCAGCACCGGAATCAGCCACGCCAGAAAACTGCCCAGCACCAGATGGCCGACAGAAAAATCATTAAGCAACAGCCAGACAATCAACAGCATCAGACTGTGCATCGGCATTGGCAGCAATTTATTAAACACCTTCGCCATCACAGAGCCTCCGCCAACGGTTGAGGAGCCAAATACAGAATCTCTGCCGCACGCTGAGTAATTTCGGTCAGTGCGCCACCAAAAATAACCATCAATGGCAACGCCAGTAACAGCACGAGTACGGCAATAACCTGCAGCGGATGGGCGCGGACTTTTTCTGCCGTATTAGAAGAATTTCCGCCACTGGTGCGCCAGAACACGGTACTGCCCGCCCGCGACAACATCACCAGCGCTGCCAGACCAGAAATCAGTAATGGTGGCCATACCCAGCCCGCATCTGCGGTCGTCGCCTGCAACAACATGACCTTACCGACAAAACCGGACAGCGGTGGCATACCGATCAGCGCCAGTGCCGCTATAAAAAAGAAAATCCCCAGCATGGCCGGCTGACTGACGGCCCGCGCCTTAACCAGACGATCCTGCGCCTGACCGCGCTGATCGGTAATCAGACCAGCAATCAGCAACAGAGCAGCAGATGCCAGCGTGCTGTGAATCAGATAATAAATAGCAGCCGCAGTAGCCTGCTCAGTGTTGACCGCAATCGCCAGCAGCAAAGTACCGGCAGACACCGCAATCAGATTACTGGCCATCATTTTCAGACTCTGACTGGCCAGCACTGCAACCACCGCCATCACCAGCGTCAGCCACGCCAGCGGCCACAGCCATTCCGGTGTGATATTGGCCAGGTCACCGGCATGATTGCCAAACACCGCCGTGTGTACCCGCCAGATACTGTAGATACCCACTTTGGTCATAATGGCAAACAACGCCGCCACCGGAGTCGCGGTATAGGAGTAAGTGCGCGGCAACCAGAAATGCAGCGGCAGTAATGCCGCCTTAAGACCAAATACAATCAGCAGCAGCATGGCGCCGGATTTCGCCAGCTGAATATTATCTTCATCCAGCTGCGCCGCCTTATGCGCCATATCAGCCAGATTCAGCGTGCCGAATGCCGCGTAAATAATACCCAGACCAATCAGGAAGAAAGACGAACCCGCCAGGTTCAGCAGTACATAATGCACCGCCGACTGCGTGCGTTGTTTGCCACCACCGTGAATGATCAGCGCATAGGACGCCATCAGCAGAATTTCGAAAAAGACGAACAGGTTAAAAACGTCGCCAGTCAGAAATGCACCGTTAATCCCCATCATCTGAAACATAAACAGCGGATGGAAAAACATCCCGCGTTTATCGTCACCGGCGCAGGCGTAAAGGTGTGCAGCAAGGCCGAGAACGGAGGATAAAACCAGCATCACCGACGCCAGCGGATCGTTTACCAGAGCAATACCGAATGGTGCCTGCCAGTCGCCCATCATATACATGGTGGTGCCGGTCTGCAGACTGTCCGCCAGTAACTTCACCGCCACCACCAGCAACAGCAGGTTGGCGATAATAACCGCCACTCGCTGACGGCGGATGTATTTATGGAAGAACGGCAGCAGCAGTACCGTACCCATCAATAATGGGATCAGAACCGGGAAAAAAACCATATGCTGTAACAGAGACATTACTGGTTCTCCCCGCGCTGATTGGCAGAGTTCTGTCCAAGTTCATCATAAATAACGGTTTTACCATCGACATGATCATTACCCAGATCAGAACGCGCGCGCAGCGCCAGAATCAGCGCAAACGCTGTCATGGCAAAACCGATCACGATGGCGGTCAGAACCAGAGCCTGTGGCAATGGGTCGGCATAACTTTCACTTTCACCGAGGATCGCCGCGGCATCAATTTTCAGATTACCGCTGGCAAACAGAAACAGGTTAACAGCATAAGACAGCAGAGTCAGACCCAGCACCACGGCAAAGGTATAACCGCGTAACACCAGAAAAACACCGCCGGTGGTCATAGCACCCACACAGATTGCGTAAATCGTTTCCATCAGCGCACTCCTATCCGTGGACGTTCGGCAGAATTGAGCTGCCCAAGGTTGGCAAGAATCAGCAGTGTTGCGCCAATCACGGTGAAATATACCCCCAGATCAAATACCAGAGCGGAAGCCAGTTCGAACTTGCCGATTAACGGCAGATAGAAATAATCGAACCAGGTTGTCAGGAACGGACGGCCGAACAGCCAGCTGCCAAGACCCGCGCCAATGGACAGCAACAGGCCCACGGCAATCAGAACATGGTATGGCAGATTCAGACGCGCTTTCATCCAGCTGCTGCCATGGGCAACGTACTGCTGCACCAGAGCAATGGCTGTAATCAGACCCGCGATAAAGCCACCACCCGGCATGTTATGCCCGCGCAGGAAAATATAAGCAGAAACCAGCAGCGCCAGTGGCAACAGACTTTGAGAGACGACCGCCAGCATGAGCGGGTTCTTATCTTTCGACCAGGCCTGACCTTCATGGTCTGCCGCCGGCAGATACAGACGCATACCCGCCAGCAGTTTATAAATACCCAGCGCCGCGATCCCCAGTACCGTGATTTCACCCATGGTGTCGAAACCACGGAAATCGACCAGAATCACGTTCACCACGTTGGTACCACCACCGCCGGTTTTACTGTTTTCCAGGAAGAAGCCGGAAATGCTGTCCAGTGGACGTGTCAGCATGGCGTAACACAGAGTACCGACCACCGCACCCACCGCTGAGGCGATACCGAAATCACGCACAATACGCTGAATCGAGCTTTCCTTGAGTGGTGTTCTTTGTGGCAGATAATACAGCGCCAGCAGGAACAGAATGATGGTCGCCACCTCAACCGACAGCTGCGTCAGCGCCAGATCGGGAGCGGAGAAATAAGCAAAGGCAATAGCTACCATCAGACCGACGATGGAAATCATAATCAGCGCCAGTAAACGCAGGTGACTGTAGAGCACAGTCAACACCGTACCGATGACCAGAATAATGGCACCGGCGACCATCGGCATATCCGCCTTGGTAGGTTCCACAGATCCATTAACATCAGCCAATTGAATCAACGGCCAGCCGGCTCCGGCTAAGGCCAGCAATACCAGCATAATGACGTAGCGCTGCAGTTTGCCGTTATCAAACAGTGCCTGAACCGCGACCGCCTTGCGGGTAACCCACTGCACTGAACGTTCAAATTCGTACTTGGCATCGATGTCGGCAAACTGCCCCTGCAGGCCAAACAGATGGCGGCGGTTCAGATAAAGAACCGCACCACCGGCAACCGCCAGCAGACTCATCAGCAGTGGGATATTAAAGCCGTGCCACACTGCCAGACTGAATTCCGGCAGCGGCGCCTGCAACACAGCACCAGCCGCAGTATTAAGCAGATCGCCAACGGCGAAGTTAGGTACAACACCCACCAGCAGACAGATCACCACCAGCACCTCCACCGGCACCCGCATATAGCGCGGCGGCTCATGAGGCGTTTTCGGCAGATTGATTGGCTCGCCGTTAAAGAAAACATCGTGAATAAAGCGCAGAGAATACGCGACGGCCAGCGCTCCACCGACGGTGGCCAGCACAGGGATCAACCAGGACAGAGAACCCAGCGTGGTCTGGTGCAGGGTTTCGGCAAACAGCATTTCTTTCGACAGGAAACCATTCAGCAGTGGCACACCAGCCATCGATGCCGCCGCCACCATCGCCAGCGTGGCGGTATAGGGCATGTACTTCCACAGACCGTTGAGCTGGCGCATATCACGTGAACCGGACTCATGGTCAATGATACCCGCAGCCATAAACAGCGACGCCTTGAACACCGCATGGTTAATAATATGGAATACAGCGGCGATGGCCGCCATGCGCGTATCCAGACCAAACAGCAGCGTAATCAGACCAAGATGACTGATGGTGGAATAGGCCAGCAGACCTTTCAGGTCGTGTTTAAACAGCGCGGTATAAGCCCCCAGCAGCAGAGTAGACAGACCCACGATACTGACCACGGTAAACCACAGATCGGTACCGGACAGCACCGGATAGAAACGTGCCAGCATAAACACACCGGCCTTCACCATGGTCGCCGAATGCAGATACGCAGAAACCGGGGTTGGTGCTGCCATGGCATGAGGCAGCCAGAAATGGAACGGGAACTGCGCAGACTTGGTGAAAGCGCCGAGCAGGAACAGCGCAATAATCGCCGGATACAGACTGCTGTCACGCAGCATATCGCCACTGGCCAGAATTTCGCGCAGGCTGTAAGTACCGGTGACTTCAGCCATCAGAATAAAGGCAGCTAACAGGGCCAGACCACCGGCCCCGGTGATGGTCAACGCCATACGGGCGCCTTTGCGCGCCTCGGTTTTATGTGACCAGAAGCTGATCAACAGGAACGAACTGATACTGGTCAGCTCCCAGAAAAACCACAGCTGCAGCAGGTTATCGGAGAGAACAATGCCCAGCATGGCCGTCATAAAAAGGATCAGGTAGGCATAAAACCGTCCCATATGATCTTTTTCCGACAGATAGTAACGGGCGTACAGAATAACCAGCAGGCCAATCCCGAGAATCAGCAGACAGAACAGCAGCCCCAGACCGTCCATCTGAAAGGACAGCGTCAGGCCAGCAGCAGGAATCCACTCGTGCTGCCACATAAAGACCTGCCCGGCATAGACGTCAGGCAGCAGCGAAAGCACCAGAAAAAGAGAAGCCGCCGGAGCAATCACTGTGGTTGCCAGTGTGGTTCGGCGTCCAAAACGATAGGTTAACAACGGCACCAGGGTTCCCAGCAATGCCAGCACAGGAATCCAGAATAGTGTCATAAAGGTTTCATCCCTTTGATGATTTACAGTCCAGCACTAACCATACCATGACAGGTAAGAAGGCTCTAAAAAAAGAGTAGGTAAAGAATGTGTAAAGTGCTGAAAAAAGGCGGGATTAACAGATAAAACAATAGATAAACGAGGACGGGCAGCCCAGCAAGAAAACAGAAAGCGCCCCGACATGACCATCGGGACGGCTTCCGCTCGGGCAATCAGGCGGTGTGGAATGCCGGGCTGAGCTCAACCACAGCTTCAACAAAGGCCTTGGCGTGGTCCGGATCAACAAACTGATGAATGCCATGACCCAGGTTGAACACATGGCCAGTGCCTTCGCCATAGCTTTCCAGAATACGCTGAACTTCGGCTCTGATAGTCGCCGGAGAAGCATACAGCACAGACGGATCCATGTTGCCCTGCAGAGCAACGCGGTCTCCGACACGGGAACGGGCATTGCCCAGATCGGTCGTCCAGTCGAGACCCAGAGCATCAGCGCCGGTATCCGCCATGGCTTCCAGCCACTGACCGCCACCTTTGGTGAACAGAATCACCGGAATTTTGCGGCCTTCGTATTCACGCATCAGACCGGCAACAATCTGCTGCATATACTTCAGCGAGAACTCACGGTAAGCGACATCACTCAGGTTGCCGCCCCAGGTATCAAAAATCTGCACGGCCTGAGCACCGGCACGGATCTGTGCATTCAGGTAATCGATAACCGATCTGGCCAGTACATCCAGCAGCTGATGCATGACTTCCGGCGTGTTGTACATCATCGCCTTAACATGGCGGAAGTCCTTGGAAGATCCGCCCTCAACCATATAAGTCGCCAGTGTCCATGGGCTGCCGGAGAAACCGATCAGCGGCACACGGCCGTTCAGCTCAGAGCGAATGGTCGACACGGCTTTCAGCACGTAATCCAGATCCGCTTCGGTGTTAACCACGTTCAGCGCCTGAACGTCAGCTTCGGTACGGATGATCTTGCTGAATTTCGGACCTTCACCGGTTTCAAAGTACAGACCAAGCCCCATCGCATCGGGAATGGTCAGGATGTCAGAGAACAGAATTGCAGCATCCAGCGGGTAACGATCAAGCGGCTGAATAGTTACTTCACAGGCCAGCTCATGGTTCTTGCACAGCGACATAAAGTCACCGGCCTGAGCGCGGCTTGCGCGGTATTCCGGCAGATAACGGCCAGCCTGACGCATCATCCAGATCGGCGTACGGTCGACGGGTTGGCGTAACAGAGCCTTAAGGAAACGGTCGTTTTTCAGTTCGGTCATGGAATACCTGATCAGCACAGTAAATTTGCCGCGTATGATAGCAAAAAAATGCAGGAAAGCTTTTTGACTTTGCTCAGCAAAGATTTAAAGGGCGACCAAAGACGGAGCTGCTGAGGCCAAAGGAAGTAGATTCGTACCTAAAAGACCTACAGGCCCTACAGGACCTGTGGAACGATGACTGCAGGCTGGAGTTTTCCCGATACAGTGCTTTGGTTCTTGCGCGAACAATTTACGGGCAATCAAAAACCCGGCACATGGCCGGGTTTTTTTTATCGCTGTGCTATCAGTTCGCTTCCGATCAATTTGTTACGGCCACCGTCGCGGATACCGTACCGAAGGACAACGAGTTATTAGTCAGCACAACCGTCGCACCAGCATCAGCGGAAGTCAGCGTGATGGAACCATCAGCGTTTTTACTGCGTGCTGAGCCATTCACCGTCCAGCTGTAATCCGCGGCACCATATTCCTGTGTCGTCCAGCGGGTATTGGGGAACAGACGGGTTGCATCATCGAGACTGACAACATCACCGACCAGGTAGGCATCACCCGGGCCGCTGATTTCTACCATTGGCTGAGCAAAAGGTTCTGGCGCAGCCAATGTCAAATCGAGCAAGGTAGTCAGTGCATAGTTAAATCCAGACGTATTACTGGTCAGCACCAGCTCATGCGTACCACTTCGCTCTGGCACAACATAGCGGATCATATATTGGTTGCTGTTGCGCGTACGCAGACGAACCATATCCTGCTGAGCACTCACGATCTGCTCTGCGGTGCCACTGAAATCGCTCCAGGAGTTTGTGTCGATGACAGCAGCTGACATATCGCTCAGATCAGTGTCCGGTGCCGGTGTTCCCAGTGACACATAAATCATAGGCTTGGACAACAGCGCTGTACCTTCCTGAATCGCCTCGCTTTGCCCTTCTTCAGCAGGCTCCTCATCTTCAGCCAGAGTGTCATCCTCTGTACCGTCCTCACCCTCTTCTTCCGCAACTTCTTCATAAACAACCAGAGACTGCCAACCCAAAGCCTCCTCGGCATCCAGCATAGATACATCCTGTTTGGTATTACGCCCGGAGGCAAACAGCACAATATTGGTCAGGCGGATGCCGTCCAGGCGGGTGCGGCCTGAACCGTAATCAGCGTTGTATATGTAGCCGTCCACCAGATCAGGGATAGTGTCCGTCAACGCCACAGTCTCACGCTCCAGCGTTGAGTCAGGCAGATAGCTTCCGATTGAATAAAAAATCGCCTCATAAAGGCCTGATGCGCCGACCGGATTCCAGCTGCTCTGCATACCGTTCAGTGCGGTATTCAACGCGCTATCATCCGTGCTCAGAGTGGTGGTCACAGCATTCACCTGGTCATTGAACTCCCAGATGATAAAACGCTGATTGCGGATTGCAGGATCAGAAGATGCACGGGCAGCGGCGATAAAGTCCCGGACTTCCTGAAAAAGATTGCTGGCACTTTCAATGTCACTGCTACTGCCACTGGTATCGATCAGAATCGCGGTATCCAGCGATACCTCCATGCCCATAAGGCGCTGCATCACCACACCTTGTTCAGCAGCATCCACCAGTTCACCATCAGCACTCAGGATAAACTCATCAACGTCAGCATCAACGGGTTCCAGTGTGTCCTGATCCACCGGTGAAATCACGTAGCCATGGATCATGGGGTCAAACCAGACGCCATCAAATACGTCTTCTTCAACGTAATTCTCTCCCTGCAGAAAAAACTGCAGGGGATAATAGGTAACCGTACTGGTCGGTTCAGTCGGATTGGCCGGGTCTTCATCCGGATCCAGCTCATCGTCACCCTGAAGGCCACCGCCGCCGCCAAAGGCAACACCGCTGCCACTGCCTCCGCCGCCACAGGCTGCCAATGCTGCTGTCATCATCGCTGCCAGTAAATATTTTGCTTTCAGTGTGTCAGCCCAAGCCATTCCCTGATACTCCAACAATCTTTATAGGGTTAAAGGATAACATTCAGTTGCGGCGGCAAGCCATAAACAAAAACGCGGCTTCCCACCGGGAAAGCCGCGTTTTGTGCCGTCTGTCGTATTTTAAGCTGAAAATACTGACGTAATCAGACGTCGAGGTAGTCCAGAATGCCTTCGGCAGCCTGACGACCTTCCCAGATCGCAGTCACTACCAGGTCAGAACCGCGCACCATATCACCACCAGCGAAGACTTTCGGATTGGTGGTCTGGTAAGCAAATTCCTGCTCAGCCGGAGCAACAACGCCATCCCAGCTGTTCACTTCAATGCCGAAGTCCTTGAACCATGGCGCCGGGCTTGGACGGAAACCGAAAGCTACCAGTACAGCATCAGCCGGCAGAATCTCTTCTGAACCTTCGATTACTTCCGGACGGCGGCGACCATTCTCATCAGGCTCACCCATCTGAGTAGTCACTACTTTCACGCCTTCGACTTTGTCTTCACCAACAATGGCAACCGGCTGACGGTTAAAGAGGAACTTAACGCCTTCTTCGCGGGCGTTAACCACTTCTTTTTTCGAGCCTGGCATGTTGGCTTCGTCACGACGGTAAGCACAGGTCACTTTCTTCGCACCCTGACGGATGGAAGTACGGTTACAGTCCATCGCGGTGTCACCACCACCCAGAACCACAACACGCTTACCTTTCATGCTGACGAAATCTTCCGGATTCTTTTCATAACCCAGATTGTGATTCACGTTGGCAATCAGGAAGTCCAGTGCATCGTGTACGCCTTCCAGATCTTCACCCGGGAAGCCGCCTTTCATGTAGTTGTAGGTGCCCATACCCAGGAACACAGCATCGAACTCGTCGATGATGCTCTGGAAATCGACATCTTTACCGACTTCAGTGTTCAGGCGGAATTCCACGCCCATACCTTCAAAGACTTCACGACGGTTAACCATCACGCTCTTTTCCAGTTTGAACTCAGGAATACCGAAGGTCAGCAGACCACCGATCTCCGGGTATTTATCGAATACCACAGGAGTAACGCCGTTGCGCACCAGAATATCGGCAGCGCCAAGCCCTGCAGGGCCCGCACCGATGATTGCTACGCGTTTACCGGTAGGAACCACTTTGGACATATCCGGACGCCAGCCCATCGCGAATGCGGTGTCGGTAATGTATTTCTCTACGTTACCGATAGTCACGGCGCCGAAGCCATCGTTCAGAGTACAGGAACCCTCGCACAGACGGTCCTGTGGACATACGCGGCCACAGACTTCCGGCAGTGTGTTGGTCTGGTGACTCAGTTCTACTGCTTCCAGAATATTGCCTTCGCTGGCCAGTTTCAGCCAGTTAGGAATGAAGTTATGAACCGGGCATTTCCATTCACAGTATGGGTTACCACAAGCCAGACAACGGTGAGCCTGATCGGTCACCTGCTGCTGTTTGAACGGCTCATAAATTTCAACGAATTCAGCTTTACGCTTGCCAATCGACTTTTTGGTCGGGTCCTTACGGGCCACATCGACAAACTGAAAGTTGTTATTCAGACGTTGTACCATCTCGAATCTCTCTCCTCATCCTGTTCCGCTACGTTCCGCTTATTCAGGACGAGCACGGGTAGTGTTCAGCAGTTGTTGCAGATCGGCAGCCTTTGGCTTAACCAGCCAGAACTTACCGATAAAGCCATCGAAATCTTCAAGAATTTCACGGCCCCAGGCGCTGCCTGTTTCTTCAACAAACTCACGGATAGTGCTGCGCAGGTGACTGCGGTACTGTTCAGTTTCTTCGTTCGAGATACGGTGAATATCCACCAGCTCGTGGTTGTATTTATCCACAAAGCTGTTGTCACGATCGAGAACGTAAGCGAAACCGCCAGTCATACCGGCACCGAAGTTGTAACCGGTTTCACCCAGCACACATACCATACCGCCGGTCATATATTCACAGCAGTGATCACCAGCGCCTTCAACAACAGCATGAACACCGGAGTTACGCACACCGAAACGCTCGCCCGCACGGCCAGCAGCCAGCAGCTTACCGCCGGTCGCACCGTACAGACAGGTGTTACCCACGATAGAGGTTTCGTTGGTTTTAAAGGTTGATCCTTTCGGTGGGAAAATCACCAGCTTGCCGCCGGTCATACCCTTACCCACGTAGTCGTTGGCATCACCTTCCAGAATCATATCCAGACCACCGGCATTCCACACACCGAATGACTGGCCGGCAACACCGGTCAGATTCAGGCGGATTGGCTTATCAGCCATGCCCTGGTTACCGTACAGTTTGGCGATTTCACCAGACAGACGGGCACCGATGGAACGGTCACAGTTGGTCACATGGAAGCTGAACTCACCACCGGTTTTGTTGGTAATGGCTTCTTTGGTTTCCGCCGCCATACGCTCAGCCAGCAGACCTTCATCGTACGGCTTGTTGCGCGCTACCTTAACAGTATGCGGCTTATCAGCCGGGATGTGGTCATTGGCCAGAATCGGCATCAGATCCAGGTTGCGCTGTTTACCGGTTGTGCCTTCCAGCATTTCCAGCAGGTCAGTACGACCAACCAGCTCTTCCATGGTACGCACACCAATCTGCGCCATCAGGCCACGGACTTCTTCAGCGATAAAGCGGAAGTAGTTTTTAACCATGTCTTTGGTGCCGATGTAGTGCTTGGCACGCAGATCATCGTTCTGCGTGGCAACACCGGTTGCACAGTTGTTCAGGTGACAGATACGCAGGTATTTACAACCCACCGCCACCATTGGCAGAGTACCGAAACCGAAGGATTCAGCGCCCAGAATGGCAGCCTTGATCACGTCCAGACCGGTTTTCAGACCACCATCGGTCTGTACCCGGACATTGCCGCGCAGATCATTGGCACGCAGTGCCTGATGGGCTTCGGACAGACCCAGTTCCCATGGAGAACCTGCATACTTAATAGAGGTCAGCGGAGATGCCGCAGTACCACCGTCATAACCGGAAATGGTAATCAGGTCGGCATAGGCCTTGGCCACACCGGCAGCAATAGTACCGACACCCGGCTCTGATACCAGTTTCACAGAAACCAGTGCTTCCGGATTAACCTGTTTCAGGTCGTAAATCAGCTGCGCCAGATCCTCGATCGAATAAATATCGTGGTGTGGCGGAGGCGAAATCAGCGTCACGCCCGGCACGGAATAGCGCAGGGTCGCGATCAGGTTGTTCACCTTACCGCCTGGCAGCTGACCACCTTCACCCGGCTTGGCACCCTGAGCGACTTTAATCTGCAGCACTTCAGCGCTGGACAGATAGTGCGGGGTTACGCCAAAACGGCCAGAGGCGATCTGTTTGATCTTGGAGTTACGCACAGTGCCGTAACGCAGCGGATCTTCGCCACCTTCACCTGAGTTGGAACGGCCACCCAGTTCGTTCATCGCCATTGCCAGTGCTTCGTGAGCTTCCGGAGAAAGCGCACCCAGCGACATGGCAGCGGTATCGAAACGTGGATAGATACTTTCTGCCGGTTCAACTTCAGAAATATCGATTGGCTGAATGTCCTTACGGAAGCCCAGCAGGTCACGGATGGTCGCTACCGGACGCTTGTTCACCAGCTCGGCGAAACGGTCGTAAGCTTCCTGACTGTTGGTCTGTACCGCTTCCTGAATGTTTTTCACTACATCCGGGTTGTAAGCGTGGTATTCGCCACCGTGAACATACTTCAGCAGGCCACCCTGATCGATTTTCTTGCGGGTTTTCCACGCGTTTTTGCGTACCAGCTCGAGATCGTTCTGGAAGTCTTCAAAGGTCGCACCACCGATACGGCTGGTGACGCCACAGAAGCACAGTTCAACCACTTCGTTGCTCAGACCAACCGCTTCAAACAGCTGTGAGCCACGGTAGGAAGCAACGGTCGAAATACCCATCTTCGACATCACTTTCAGCAGACCCTTACGGATCGCTTTACGGAAGTTCTGATGAGACTTCAGCGGGTCGCCCAGCAGTTCGCCGGAGCGGTGCAGATCGGTCAGAATATCGTACGCCAGCCATGGGTAGACGGCAGTCGCACCAAAGCCCAACAGCACAGCAAACTGATGCGCATCACGTGCCGCACCGGTTTCAATAATAATGTTCGCGTCAGTACGCAGGCCGTTATCCACCAGATAATGGTGAACGGCACCGGTTGCCATAGCGGCAGGGATGACCAGCTGATCTTCGCTGACTTCGCGGTCAGACAGAATCAGGATGACATTGCCATCACGAACAGCCTGTGCGGCTTTTTCGATCAGATTAACGATGGCCTGTTGCAGACCAACCGCAGGATCAAATGCCATGGACAGCTGAGTGTGACGGAACGCATCTTTACCTGTGTTCTTGATGCCCTGAATCTTCAGCGGCGACAATACTGGCGAGGTCAGAATAATACGGTCAGCATGGTCTGCGCTGGTTTCGAAAATATTCTTCTCGGCACCCAGACAGGTTTCCAGTGACATCACGATGGCTTCACGCAGCGGATCGATCGGCGGGTTAGTAACCTGCGCGAACTGCTGACGGAAGTAATCGGCCATATGACGCACACGCTGAGACAGCACGGCCATCGGCGTATCATCACCCATGGAGCCGGTCGCTTCCTGACCGTCTTCACCCATTGGACGCAGCACCTGATCACGCTCTTCGTTGGTGACCAGCTGCAGCTTCTGATGAGAAGACAGGATATCGCCGGACAGCGGCTCAGCGTCTTCTGCTTTTTGCAGCAGCAGCTGGCTTTCCAGACGGATAGCGTTCTCTTTCAGCCAGGTTTTGTATGGCTGCTCGGCTTTCAGCAGGCTGTCGATATCATCAGTCTTCAGCAGTTTGCCTTCCTGAGTATCGATGGCCAGCATCTGGCCTGGGCCAACACGGCCTTTTGCCACAACATCTGACGGCTCATAACTGTAAACACCCACTTCAGATGCCACAGTAATAAATTTGTCTTTGGTGATAACCCAGCGTGACGGACGCAGACCGTTACGGTCCAGACCACACACGGCATAACGGCCATCGGTAATAACCAGACCGGCCGGGCCATCCCAGGCTTCCATATGCATGGAGTTGTATTCATAGAATGCGCGCAGATCGGCATCCATGGTTTCAACATTCTGCCATGCTGGCGGAATCATCATGCGCACAGCGCGGAACAGACCGATACCACCGGTTACCATCAGCTCCAGCATGTTGTCCATGGAGGAGGAGTCAGAACCTGTGGTGTTCACCAGCGGCGACAGATCAGTCAGGTTCGGCAGACGGTCACTGTGGAACTTACCGGAACGGGCATTGGCCCAGTTACGGTTGCCCTGAATGGTGTTGATCTCACCATTGTGTGCCAGCATGCGGAACGGCTGAGCCAGTGGCCAGCGCGGCATGGTGTTAGTGGAGAAGCGTTGGTGGAATACGCAGATAGCAGTTTCCATACGCTCGTCGCCGAGATCCGGATAGAAGTTCGGCAGATCCACCGGCATCATCAGACCTTTGTAGGACAGCACTCGGTCGGACAGGCTGGCAATATAAAAGTCAGGATACTCAGTAAGGGCTTTCTCGGCGTAGCGACGGGCATAAAACAGCTTGATCGCAAAGTCTTCATCGGACATTTCTGCCGCTGGAGCTACATACACCTGCTCAAAGCGTGGCAGACAGTCGAGAGCCATCGGGCCGAGACAGTCGTTATTTGTGGGAACTGTACGCCAGCCCAGGACACTAAGGCCCTGTTCGCTGATAGCTTGCTCTGTGGCAGCTTTTTGTTTCGCGTAAACAGCGTCGTCCAGATCCATAAACAGCATACCAACGGCATACTGAGCAGGCAGTTGAATACCAGCTTCCGCCGTTACTGCACGCAGGAATGAATCAGGCTTTTGCAGCAACAGACCGCAGCCGTCACCAGTTTTACCATCGGCAGCAATACCGCCACGGTGTGTCATACAGGTCAGGGATTCAATGGCTGTTTTTAACAGCTTGTGGCTTGGCTGACCCTCAAGGTGGGCCAGAAGACCAAAACCACAGTTGTCCTTAAAGTCGCCTGGGGTATACAGACCAGTTCTCATAGAACAGCTCTCATCAGTAAAAACTATTGGTATATCAAGGGCTTACGCCAATCTTTTGCGCAAAAAATAAGCAGCATCGAGACAAAAGGACGCCCATTCTACACATCTGCAGCCCCTGCCACAAATGCGGGCACATCCATCTTATTGTTTTCAGGGGCCGGTCAGGCGCCGGCCCGGGGTGGAATAGGTGTTGTTCAGTGTGCTTCTCAGCCTACTTCAGGGCCTCATGTACCGCAGTAATATCGCGGATCCAGGGCGATTGCCGGCGCAGTACCGGGGGCATGGTATCAACGGCCGCTTTCGCTTCGTCGCGGGTGTTAAAAACCCCGGCAACCACCACGTGCCATGGCTTACCTTTGTGCATTGTCTGATACTGGTACAGACTGCCAACCAGCTTACCTTGCCACTCCTTGCGGAACGACGCAGCATTCGCCGACTGATAGCTGCCAAACAGCTGCACAATAAAACCATCTGCAGTAGCCAGCAACGTCTTCTCTGCGCTGGTATAAGTGCGCCCCGCTTCAACCGGTGGCGCAGCTTTTGACTGCGGCTTCAGCGCCGGTTCAGCAGCTTTAACGTCCGCCGAATCAGCCTTAACCACTGAAGACTCGTTAGTCTGCGCTTCTTCTGCAGTACTGTCCACGGCCGCATCGGATTCTTTAGCAACGTAATTGTAATCCGGCAGTGATGCAACTTGCGGCGGCTTCACTTCTGAAGTTTCAGTCTCTAAAGAGGACAAAGCACCCGCTTTACTTTCTTCTGCAGCAGGCTCCTGGTCACGGGAAGCGTCCATTGTCTGAGGTGCGACAGCAGGCACCGCCGGAGCGACCGCTTCTGTCACCTCAGGCTCTGCATCTGAGGCTTCATCGCCACGGTAAAGAAAGGAGATTCCGAGCGCGGCTGCGACGACAACAATGGCAAGGATATGAGCTAACGGGAATCGCGCCGGTTTTTTGTCCTCAGGGACAGACGCCGCAGGCGCATCCGCCGATGCGTCGAGCAGAAACGATTCTGCCGCCAGCAGTAGGGCCGATGGCCAGCCTCCGGACATATCATAAATCGAAGCCAGCTCATCAGGATTGAGCGGGAGCGGCTGGCCAGGGGTATAAACCAACTGCAGCAGCAGCGCAGCATCATCAGAACTTAAAGGTTCCAGCTCAAGAACATGCAGTGGCGCCGAGGCCGGGCTCTGCCGGAACAGCAGCTCAAAACCGGAGGAGCCGAACAGGGCAAACGATATCGTCTGTGGCGCCAGCAGAGCAAAATGTGAAATAGCATTGAGCGTGTCCTGATCAAGCTGCTCAGCCTGATCAATAACGATCAGCAGACTTTTACCGTTTTCAGCCTGCTCCTGAGCAGCCTGTCTGACCGCATCACGCGCAGCAACCAGGTCGTCCGGCAGTTGCGGCATATCCCAGTGTCTGGCAATTGCCTGCAGGATCGCCGGCAGACCCAACATCAGATCTGCAGCAATAAACAGGCTGGATTCAGGCTCTTCGCATTGTGCGGACAAGGCCATCGCCAGCGTTGTCTTGCCGCTGCCGTCCGGCCCACTGACGGCGACCAGCATTTCACTGAATGACGCCAGGTGAGCAAGAAGCTCAAGATGTTTGTATTGCCCTGGCAATAAGGTTGGAACCGACATGGTGTAACTCCGGGATGTGACTGCTGTGACAGCCTCATCGTTATCCTGCTCAAGCGGGAAATCTGTTTCCATACCGACTCCTGTGACTCTGCCTGCCTGACTGCTCAGCTCTGTCGTTACCAGTTACAGAACGCCCAGTTTATCGCCGGCCTGCAGGGTCTGCAGCAAAAGATCCCGCGGCACATCCGATGTCACATAAGCATCACCAATTGCCCGCAGAAGTACCAGACGCAAATGGCCATCCAATACTTTTTTATCAACCTGCATGCGGCTGATGTAATCATCGGTACTCATATCATCCGGACCTGCCACGGGCAATCCGGCTTCAATCAGCAGATTGCGCAGCGCAGTCAGCTCATCAGGACTGATTTGCCCCATACGGCAGCAAAGATCGGCAGCCTGCAGCATACCCGTCCCCACCGCTTCCCCATGAAGCCAGTTACCGTAGCCCTGATGGGCCTCGATGGCATGACCGAATGTGTGCCCAAGATTAAGAATCGCGCGAATACCGGATTCTTTTTCATCCTGAGCGACTACTTCGGCCTTATCCTGACAGGATCGTTCAATCGCATAGGCCAACGCCTGCGGATTTTTCTTCATCAGGTCACTGATGTTGTCGTTAATCCAGTCGTAGAAGGAACGATCACAGATCAGACCATATTTAATAACTTCCGCCATACCCGCCGACAGCTCACGCTGCGGCAGGGTATTCAGCGTATCCGTATCAGCGATAACACACTGCGGCTGATGAAAGGCCCCAATCATGTTTTTACCGAGCGGATGATTCACGCCGGTTTTACCACCAACAGAAGAATCCACCTGCGACAGCAGGGTTGTTGGTACCTGAATAAAGTTAACGCCACGCTGATAGGAAGCTGCAGCGTAACCACACATATCTCCGATCACACCACCACCAAGGGCCAGCAGTGTTGTGGTGCGGTTATGCTGTTTTTCCAGCAACGCATCGTAAATCAGGTTCAAGGTGGTCAGATTTTTGTAGGACTCGCCATCAGGCAGAATAACGGCATCAACCTGATAATCCTTCAGCGCAGCTTTGACGGTATCCAGATAAAGAGGTGCGACCGTTTCATTGGTAACAATCAGCACCTGGCGTCCCTTAATATGAGGTGCGTAGAGATCCTTCTCCCCGAGCAGTCCGGTACCGATGTAAATAGGGTAACTACGGTCGCCAAGATCGACAGTCAGGGTATTCATTTATTCTGCCTTAATTTGAGATTTCAGTTCCTGCACAACCCAGCGGGGATTGCGCTTATCGGTATAGATAATGATGTCTGCCACTTCACGGTACAGCGGATCGCGCTGCTCAAACAAGCCACGCAGCACAGCTTCAGGGTTCTCGGTCTGCAACAGAGGACGGTTTTTATCCTTCGCTGTGCGGGCAAGCTGCTGCTCAACCGACGTGCACAGATACACAACCGTACCGCGGGCAGAAAGATTGCGTCTGTTAGCTTCGCGTAACACCGCACCGCCACCGGTTGCCAGGACAATACCACTGGCCTGTGTCAGCTCATCAATAACCTGTTCTTCCCGCTCACGGAAGCCGGCTTCGCCTTCCATATCGAAAATCCAGGGAATATTGGCACCGCAGCGCTCTTCAATGACCTTGTCTGAATCAATGAATTCGAGCTTAAGTTCTGCGGAAAGAAGACGGCCAATGGTGCTTTTTCCAGCACCCATTGGCCCGACAAGAAATACAGAGGGAGTACGCGTCATAAATTACTGATTGGTAAGGGAATCCTTAACCAGTCGCGGCGTAATAAACACCAGCAACTCACTCTTATCCGTTGACTCATTGGAGTAACGGAACAAAGCTCCGATTAATGGCAGATCACCAAAGAACGGCGTTTTACTGATGGTATGAACCTCTTCCTGGCGGAAGATACCACCCAGTACAACCGTTTCACCGTTGTCTACCAGCACCTGAGTTTCCACCGCATTGGTATCAATGGATGGAATACCTGCGTATTCCTCACCCACAGAATCCTGGTTAATAATCAGGTCCATAATGATACGGTCATCCGGAGTAATCTGCGGAGTTACTTCCAGTTTCAGCACAGCGGATTTGAACGACACACTGGTCGCACCGCTGGAGGAAGCTTGCTGATATGGAATCTCGGTACCGGATTCAATCACAGCGGTTTTGCCATCTGCGGTAATTACCCGCGGCTGAGAAACAATCTCGGCACGGCCATCGGTTTCCAGTGCAGAGATTTCCAGATCGAGAATCATGTCGACGGTCTGGTAACCGATCGCGAAGCTGCTGGCACCCGGAGAAGTTACACCGGCATCAACAACATTCGCACCCGGGAAAGTAACTTCGCCACTTCCGGTATTGAGAACCTCGGACACCTCAGTCAGAGTGGTCTGACTGCCACCAAAAGTAATAGCTGAGTCACCTTTACTGCTCAGGTCGTAGCCGCCGCCACCCCAGTTAACACCCAGTTCTTCAGCAACAGTAGTAGTCGCTACAACAATCCGCGCTTCAATTAATACCTGACGTACAGGTACATCCAGCAGCAGCAGAGCTTCGCGAACCTTCTCAAGATTTGCTGAAGTGTCTTTCATTAACAGAGTATTGGTACGTTCATCAACAACCGCAGAACCGCGTTCCGACAGCAGACCATCTTCAGAGGTCAGCAGCATTGCCAGATCTGAGGCTTTGGCGTACTTCAGCTGCATATATTCAGTGACCAGCGGTGCCAGCTCTTCAACCTGACGAACGGCCTCCATTTCCACTTTCTCACGCGCTGCAATTTCTTCTGACGGTGCGATTAACAGAACAGACCCCATCTGACGCTTACCCAGACCTTTGGTCTTCAGCACCAGATCCAGAGCCTGATCCCAGGGAACATTCTGCAGGCGCAGGGTAATACTGCCCTGCACTGTATCGGATGCCACCAGATTCAGGCCGGTGAAATCTGCAATCAGCTGAAGAACGGCGCGAACTTCAATATTCTGGAAGTTCAGAGAGAGTTTTTCGCCGGTATATGGGAATACCTGCGCGCGTTTCTCCTGCTCATCTTCAGGGAGAACAGACACATTAATGGAGATCATTTTGTCCGTCTGGTAAGACAGGTAATCGAAGTCATCCGTATTTGGCTCGATCACGATCTGCGTAGAAGAACCGTCTTTTTTGGCATCGACGTAACGTACTGGTGTGGAGAAGTCGGTCACATCCAGACGGCGGCTCAGCTCTTCAGGCAAACGTACACCTTTCAGATCCGCGATAATTTTTGATCCCTCACGGCGAATGCTTGCAGAAGCACTTGGATCATTTACAGCAATCTGAATCTGACCTTCCCCCAGAGTGCCGCGACGGAAATCCACATTAACCACTTTCAGGTCATCAGCTGCAGGCTCTGAAGAAGCAGCGAAGGTATCACTCGATTGAGTGAAAACAGATTCATCACCAGCGGCACCAACTCTGATCAACAGAGAGTTACCGGAAACATCCGTGCTGTAAGCAACGAGCTTACTGAGGTTAACAACCAACCGGGAACGATCCTTGGTTGATACCAGCATAGCGCTGTGCGCATTACCGGAACCAATCGTATGACGCTTACTCTTAAGCTTGCTGTTCACGCCTGGCAGGTCGATCGCGATACGTGCTGGCTGTTCAATGGTGTAACCACTGACTTTCGGCGGCGTTGAGTCGAAATCAAGACGGATTTCGGTCACATCACCGGGCAGTGAAGAAAAACTGATATTTTCCAACGTCGTGGCATGCACCAGAGTTGATAACCCCAGCGTCATTACCAGGGCTGCAATTCCCTTTGACACGGTCTGCGCCAATTTAACAATTTTCATCATTTACTCTCCAGCCAGGCCGTCCAGTGGAATTGTACGGGGGCGTTTGATCCAGCCCTTGTTTCCGTCTGGCACTATTTCCAAAAGATTGATTTTATATTCGCTTACTGCAGATATTTTGCCGTAGTTCTGTCCCATGTAGTTGCCTTCTTTGACGCGAACCACACCGCCATCTCCGTCCCGGACAAGAGCCCACAACACACCGTCATCACGCTCCAGAGTACCAACCATCTTAAGCTGCGAAACAGGGTACTGCTCCAGGTGCTCTTTAGGCCGATCAAAATCAGGGGTTATCTGTTCTCCGACACGAATCTGGATCTTCTCTCCTTCCAGCACAGGGAGTTCAAATGGCGACCTCATACCTGCAGCGCTATAACTGAAAAACTCATACGGTTTAAACACAGGGATCGGCTCAATCCGTCCACGCGGCTTACTCAAGGTTGTATTTTTAAATGCTTGAAGGTCCTGCAAGTCACCCGAAGCGGAACACCCGGCCAACAAGGCAAGAGCCGTTACTATCACGAAAGGACGTAATGCTTTCATTTCACGTCCTCCTTATCCGGATTATATTGGTAGGTCTTGGCAGTAATTTCCATCTCAAGACTCCCATCTTCGCCGGCACCAGAAATACTGAAGTCGTGCAAAGTCACGATCCGGGGAAGGGATGCTACCGCAGACACAAAACTACCCATTTCATGATACCCGCCAGACACCTGAACTTTGATTGGCAGCTCTTTATAAAACTCCGTCTGAACCATCGCCTGAGGGTCAATAGCTTTCAGGGTCAGACCCGATCCCAACGCTGCAGCACTGATATCATCAATCAAACCAGGCACCTCAGTATCCCGGGGAAGCTGCTTCAACAGAGAGCCAAAGCTGTCTTCCATTTCCACCATCTGCTGTTTATAAGCATCCAGGTTAGCCACTCTGAAGGCCTTGTTTTCAAAGTCGCTTTTAAGCGTAACTTCCTTTTTTTGTTCGCGCTGAAGGGATTCGAGGCTATCGGCAATCAATCCAAAGTAGCCCCCGGCAAGCACTGCAACGAACAATAAAGAGCAAAAAACAACTTTGCCTGGCAGAGGCCAAGAGCCCATGTTCTCCCAGTCAATGTTATTTATATCCTCAACATTGAATTCTTTGGCCTTATCCAGCATGCCTTTGATATCGAAGTTTTTGGAGTCAGCCATAATCAACCCTCTCCCGCTTCTTCAGCACGCGGCTGAACACGTTTCATCGATATCTCGAATACGTTAAATCCATCATCCATAGACTGCACCCGAATAAGCGTAGGGTCAGCAAACCAATCTGACGCATCAAAATTCCGCATAAATCCAGACACCCGGTTATTAGACCTCGCCCGTCCCTTAATCTGCACACTATTACCCTTGATCGACAAATCTGTCAGATACAGGTCTTCGGGTACGGCGCGCACAACTTCATCAAATACCCGCACGATAACCGGACGGTTGCCCTGCAGATCCTGAATAAGCTTCATACGTTCAATCAGCTTTTGACGGGTATCTTTCAATTCCCGGATTTCATCAATCTTGGTGTCAAGTACCTTGCCTTCTCTTGTCAGATAATCGTTACGCACCTTTTGATTACTGATGCTGGATTCAATCTGACTGTTGACGGCAAAAATAATACCGCCGGCAACCAACAGTACAAAAACAATGACCCCGTAAAACTCATTCTGCCTTTCTTTGCGCCGCTCTTCCCGCCACGGCAACAGGTTTATCTTAGCCATTAATCAAAGCTCCTCATGGCCAGGCCACACGCAATCAGCAGTGAAGGCGCATCACTGCTCAACAGACTGGCATTCACCTTCTGCGACAGTGTCATATTGACAAACGGATTGGCGACCAGAGTGGCAATCCCCAGAACTTCCTGTACTTCGTCCGCAAGATCCGGAATTGACGCGGTACCACCGGCGAGAATGATGTAATCAACATCGTTGAACTGACTCGATGAATAGAAGAACTGCAGCGAACGGCTCACCTGCTGCACAACAGCCCGACGGAACGGATCCAGAACTTCAGACTCATAGTCGTCAGGCAGGCCACCCTCGAGTTTAGCCCGTACAGCTTCTTCTTCATCCAGACCATAACGGCGCATGATGTCTTCGGTCAGCTGTTTACCGCCGAACAACTGCTCGCGGGTATAGATAGATTTGCCTTCATGCAGCACATTCAATGTGCTCATGGTGGCGCCAATATCCATAATGGCGACGGTTTCCACATCATCACCATCCAGCTGAGGCTCAAGCAGCTCGTACACACGCTCGGTACAGAAAGCTTCAACATCAACCCGGGTAACGGTCAGGTTGGCATATTCAGCAGCATCCTTGCGGCGCTCAACGGTTTCTGAACGGCAGGCAGCCAGCAGAACATCAACCATGTCATTGCTGGAGTCAGATGGCCCCTGTACTTCCCAGTCGAGGGCAACTTCTTCTAATGGGTATGGAATGTACTGGTCAGCTTCAGCACGAATCTGAAAATCCATCTCGTCATCTTTCAGACCACCGCTCATCTGTACGGTCTTGGTAATCACCGCAGAGCCTGCAACAGCGATTGCGGCATTCTTGGCGGAGGCCCGGGAGCGGGTCAGAGCACGGCGCACAGCCTCACCAACCGCTTCATCATTACTGATGGCCTGTTCGACGACAGAATTTGGAGGAAGGGGCTCAGAAGCGTAAGCTTCTACCTGATATCGGCCATTATTGTGACTGAGTTCAAGAATTTTTACTGAGGTTGAACTGATGTCCACCCCCAGCAAAGCCTTGGTCTTTTTCTTAAACAGATTAGCCAACACTGAAAAATCCCCTAAAATTCGCGAACTTGCAGACTGAAGCTCACTCAAATCCTATATAGTTAAAGTCATTATAAGCACATTCCTATTAAAAGAACAAAAAACCCTTATAATGCCGCAACCCGCATATTTACTGGCTTTATGAGGCATTTCACATTTTTATTTATGACTAAGTCACACCTGCTACTACGCTTCATTTTCTGGCTGGGAATGTCCATCATTGCCGGGACCGGAATCGTCAGCCTGGCTGTCTACCTGTATCTGGCCCCAACCCTGCCAGATACACAGGAACTCAAAGACGTCGAGCTGCAAACTCCCCTGCGTGTTTTTACCGCCGATGGCCAGCTCATCAGCGAGTTCGGCGAAAAGCGCCGCACGCCCATAACATACGCTGAAACACCGCCTCAGTTCATTAATGCCCTGCTGGCATCGGAAGATGATTCCTTCTTTGAACACTTTGGCATCGATATCAAAGGTCTGGCCCGGGCAGCCTTTGAACTGATCCGTACCGGCCGCAAGAAATCCGGCGGCAGTACCATCACCATGCAGGTGGCGAAAAACTACTACCTGTCCTCGGAAAAGACCTTCACCCGTAAATTCACCGAGATCCTGCTGGCCCTCAAGATCGAACGCGATCTGAGCAAAGAAGAGATCCTCGAGCTCTACATCAACAAAATCTATCTGGGCAAACGCGCTTACGGTATCGAAGCGGCGGCGCAAGTGTATTACGGAAAGTCCATAAAAGATCTTGATCTGGCGCAGCTGGCCATGATCGCCGGTCTGCCACAGGCTCCATCGGCGGCCAACCCGATCAATAACCCGCGCAGAGCGATTGATCGTCGTAACTATGTACTCGCCCGTATGCGCACACTGGATAAGATCAGTGAAGAAGAATTCGACAAAGCGGCCAGATCACCGGTAACAGCGCGCTACCACGGCCCTATTTCCGAAGTGGAAGCACCTTATATAGCCGAAATGGTGCGCCGCGACATCGTTGAGCGCTTCGGTGAAGATGCCTACACCGCCGGCTATAACGTTTACACAACAGTGGACGGTAAGCGCCAACAGGCAGCAAACAGAGCTCTGCAAAGCGGACTTCTCACTTATGACCGCGCTCATGGTTACCGCAAACCCAAACCGGTTGTTGGTATATCCATGCTGACGGTCGCAGACGACCCTGCATTGAAAGAATGGCTCGGCAAGGCCAATCCGTCCTTTGATATCGACTGGCCGGAAAGCCTCGATCTCTGGGATGAGCATCTGCGCAATCTCGACTCACGCGGCATCATCAGCCCGGCCATTGTCAGCCGCGTCGCTGAAAATGGTATCTGGTACTACGATGGCAGCGACGAACGCTGGCTGCCATTCAGCGCCATGGAATGGGCCAAGCCTTACGTTGACGTAAACATCATTGGCAACCCGGTGAGCAAACCGGATGAAGTAGTCAGTGCCGGCGACGAAATCTGGATCGAAGACACAGGCAATGGCCCATTACTGGCCCAGCTGCCGGAAGTCGAGGGCGCGCTGGTGTCCCTTAATCCGAAAGACGGTGGCATTCAGGCACTGGTCGGCGGCTTCTCCTACGGCAGCACGAAATTCAACCGGGTCATTCAGGCAGATCGTCAGCCGGGATCGTCCTTCAAGCCGTTTATCTACAGTTCCGCCCTGGCCAATGGCTACACCCCGGCCAGCATCATCAATGATGCGCCAGTGGTATTTGAAGATAAGAGCCTGGAAAACACCTGGCGTCCGGAAAACCACAGCGGCAAATTCTATGGCCCTACCCGTCTGCGTCAGGCGCTGTACAAATCTCAGAACCTGGTGTCGATCCGTATTCTGAAACAGGTTGGCCCACGCAAAGCTGTCAACTTCATCACGCCGTTCGGCTTTCCACGTGAAAAGCTGAACCCGGATCTGTCACTGGCGCTGGGCGCATCCGCTGTCACGCCGATGGAGCTGGCCACCGGCTACTCGGTTCTGGCCAATGGCGGTTATTCGGTTCAGCCATATCTGATCAGTCGCATCGAGGATGACGAGGGCAATGTCCTGTTCTCAGCCGACCCGGCGGTTGTCTGCAAAGACTGCGAACAACAGCAAACTGAAGAGGAAAACACGAACAGCCAGCAGGCAGATATCGCTACCCTTGACGGCGTCGCCACGGCGGAATCCCTGACCGATCAGGAACCGGCGCTCAATATTGCTCCACGGGTGATGGATGCCCGGGTCAATTACCTGATGGTCAGTATGCTGCGCGATGTCGTGCGTCTGGGCACCGGCAAACGCGCACTGGCACTGAAACGCGCCGACATCGCGGGTAAAACCGGTACCACCAACGATCAGAAGGACGCCTGGTTCTCCGGTTTCAGTCCGGATCTGGTCACCACCGTCTGGGTAGGCTTCGATCAGCCAGTCACCCTCGGACGCTGGGCCTACGGCTCCAACACCGCGCTGCCGATCTGGGTCGACTACATGGAAACCGCCCTGCAGGGCGTGCCTGAACATCCGTTCGAACAACCGGAAGGCATTGTCAGTGCCCGTATCGATCCTGCCACCGGACTGCTGGCAGCACCAGGCCAGGAAAATGCGATGTTTGAGTATTTCCGTGAAGAAAACGTACCGAAGGAAATGGTGAAACCGGCGTCAGCGGAAACCGACAGCGACCATGACGGCCAGCAGGAAGTGATCCCCGAGCAGCTGTTCTGATCCGCATCAGCAGCTCGAAAAGGCCTGCAGCCGACATAAAAAACCCCGCAGCAGCGGGGTTTTTTATGATTGCAGATAAGCCAGAATGATCGTTTACAGATCGACCAGCTTGCCCGGGTTCATAACGTTATTCGGATCGAATACCGCTTTTACTGCTTTCATATAGGCCAGCTCTTCTGTTGAGCGGGTGTATTCCAGATAAGGCTTCTTGGTCATACCGACACCGTGCTCTGCCGAGACAGAACCGTCGTATTTCTCAACGATTTCAAATACCCACTTAGATACATTGCCACAGCGGGCGAAGAAGTCTTCTTTCGCCAGATCGTCCGGCTTGAGGATATTCAGGTGCAGGTTACCGTCGCCAATATGGCCGAACCAGATGATTTCAAAATCCGGGTATTCACGGGTCACAATCTCATCGATATCACGCAGGAACGGCGGCACCTTGGAAACCACAACGGAAATGTCGTTCTTATATGGCGTCCATTCTGAGATGGTCTCGGAGATATCCTCGCGCAGACGCCACAGATTGGCTGCCTGAGTTTCACTCTGACTGATCACACCATCCATGACCCAGCCATTTTCCAGGCACTGCTCGAATACCGTCATAGCCTGATCCATATCGGCGTCAGTGATGGCTTCAAACTCGATCAGGGCATACAAATCCGTACTGGATTCAAACGGCGCCGGAACGTCACCGCGGGCCAGCACTTTCTGCATGGCTTTATCAGAGAAGAATTCAAACGCGGTCAGATCCATCTGGCTCTGGAACTGATTCAATACATCCATCACATGATCCAGCTCCGGAATACCCAGCACCAGCACTGTCAGGTTCTTCGGCGGACGGGTCAGGCGCATGGTTGCCTCCGTCACAAACCCCAGCGTTCCTTCACCGCCGATAAACAACTGGCGCATATCGTAGCCGGTGTTGTTTTTCAGCAGATCTTTGTTCAGACGCAGAATATCGCCCTTACCGGTCACCACGGTCAGGCCGGCGACCCAGTCACGGGTCATGCCCCAGCGGATCACCTTAATACCACCGGCATTGGTACCGATGTTACCGCCGATCTGGCTGGAGCCAGCGGAAGCAAAATCCACCGGATAGAACAGCCCCTGATCCTCAGCGTAGTTCTGCAGCTGCTCGGTAATAACACCCGCACCACACTTAACGGTGCGGTCTACAGCGTTAAACTCCGAGATCTGATTCATGTAGTCGAAGGCCACCACGATTTCGCCATTCGCCGCCACCGCACCGGCACTCAGACCGGTACGGCCGCCGGATGGCACCAGTCCCAGCTGATATTCGTTCGCCAGCAGGACGATATCACGTACCTGCTCGGTGGTTTTTGGAAAGACAATCGCCGCAGGCTTTGGCTCGTAGATTTTGGTCCAATCTTTACCAAAGGTCTGCAGAGAATCGTCGTCGGTGCGCACTTTGTCGCTGCCAACAATGGCTGATAAACGCTCAACAAGGGCGTCTTGAGTCAGAGCAGTCATGGAGGATTCCGCCAGGATGAAAGGTATTCACCTCAAATTGAGTATTCTTCGTGATGAAAACAGAGTTTGAGGCTCACGTTAACAGGCCGGGTATGCTAGCATACGCGCCTTGTTTTTCGGAGTGATTTTCACTCCCCAGTGATCCACCGGCCGCCTCATCGCGCCGCGCAGTCCTTCATCAGACGCCGCCGCAAGCTTCGTTTTTCTGCCGGAATATCACAACCCCCAGTAAATAACTGCTCTACGCATATAAAGGCACAATCATGGCTAACACCTCTCTTGATAAAAGCAAGATTAAATTCCTGTTATTGGAAGGCGTGCATCAATCCGCTCTGGATACCCTGCATGAAGCCGGCTACACCAACATCGAATACCTCAAGACTTCCCTGCCGGACGATGAACTGAAAGAACGCATCAAAGACGCGCACTTTATCGGTATCCGTTCCCGTACCCACCTGACAGAAGAAATCTTCGCCGCGGCAGAAAAACTGATCGCCGTCGGCTGCTTCTGCATCGGCACCAACCAGGTGGATCTGAAAGCGGCGACCAAACGCGGTATCGCGGTATTCAACGCACCATACTCCAACACCCGTTCAGTTGCAGAACTGACGCTGGCAGAAATCATCATGCTGATGCGCGGCATTCCTGAGAAGAATGCCGTATGTCACCGTGGTGGCTGGCAGAAGTCTGCCAATAACTCCTTCGAAATCCGCGGTAAAAAGCTGGGTATCGTTGGTTACGGCTCCATTGGTACTCAGCTGTCTGTTATGGCAGAAAGCATGGGTATGGAAGTGATGTTCTACGACGTGGTTACCAAACTGCCACTGGGGAATGCCCATCAGGTTGGCTCACTGAAAGAACTGCTGAACAAGGCCGATGTTGTGACTCTGCACGTTCCTGAAACCGCTGCCACCAAGTGGATGATGGGTGCTGAGCAGTTTGCTCAGATGAAAGAAGGCTCCATCATGCTGAACGCTTCACGCGGCACAGTCGTGGATATCGATGCACTGGCCGACGCCATCCGCAGCAAAAAACTGCTGGGTGCCGCCGTTGACGTATTCCCGACCGAACCACGCTCCAACGATGATGAATTTATTTCACCACTGCGCGAGTTCGACAACGTGATTCTGACCCCACACGTGGGCGGTTCTACGCTGGAAGCTCAGGAAAACATCGGTAAAGAAGTGGGCGAGAAGCTGTCTCAGTACAGCGACAACGGTACCACCACGTCTTCCGTTAACTTCCCTGAAGTGGCACTGCCAACCAACCACAACGTTCACCGTATCCTGCACATCCACAAAAACGTGCCGGGTGTTATGAACGCGATCAACCAGATCTTTGCTGAAAACCACATCAACATTTCTGGTCAGTACCTGCAGACCGTTGAAGACGTGGGTTACGTAGTCATCGATGTATCCAAAGATGCATCCGATCTGGCGCTGGAAAAAATCAAAGAAGTACAGGGCACTATCCGTGCCCGCGTACTGTTCTGATTCTTCTGCTTCAGACCAATAAAAACGGCAGCTCAGGCTGCCGTTTTTTTGCCTGCGGGTCAGAGACCAATATTCCCTTTCCCTACCCGGCACCATTGCCTGCCCCGCACCATAGCCTACCCCGCACCACGGCCCGGCAGAGCGCTACCAATCCATCGCCCAACCGATCCGGTTGTGCCATCTCGGTGTATTGTCATACAACACCTGATCGTACAGGCCATCATACGTACCCGCCCAGTACCACTGACCCAGTTGAGTGTCAGCCCCCAGACGCCAGACCAGTTTTTTCTGCTGATAGCCGCCTTTACGGCTGCCACCCGCGTCATTGCGGGCACTGTAATCGTAAATAACACCGAAGGATTGCTCCCAGACCGCGGCTTTGCGCGTCCACATCAGTCGCCAAGCCTGCTCGGTGCCAAGAATCAGCTCACTGTTACGGTCCGCCTCCCGGTCCTGCAGCAGGCCACTGAGCACCAGACTCTGGCCGAATACCGGCTGCCAGCTGATCTGACCTTCGACACCGCGCAGATTCATACTGCCTTCGTTACCGAGATACGTGCTGTTCAGGGTAATCTGGGTACTGATGAGATCATCCATGCGCTCTTCGAAATACTTCAGGTTCACCTGTACGGATGACGGGTGGAAATAACCGTAGTAGCCCAACTCCCAGGCAAACAGTTTTTCGTCTTTCAGATCATCGCGCCACGCATCAGCGGAGGTATTGTAGAACAGGGCGCCACTTTCAAGCCCCAGATAATTGTCGCTCATACGGCGCAGCGAGGCCGAGGTGTCGACGTGACGTTCCGCCAGATCCGGACTGCGTTTGCTCTGGGATACCTGCAGACGCACACTCTGCTGCGCACCAAACAGATAATTCATGCCGAGCTTCGGCGAAAAACGCGCCGACCGCTCACCGTCATATTCCAGCATGCCCGCAGCAGAAATCAGTACCGACGTATTCATCCGGTACTCAGCATTGATAAAGGCCAGCCACTGATCAATACGCACCCCACCACCAAGGTACGTATCCGAGTGCGCCTGATCCTGGCGATAACCCAACCCCTGAACCGTGCGCAGTGAATCATTCCAGCGAATGGTATCCTGCAATTCGAAGTCAGCCCGCTGTTCATAAATGTCGATATCGCCATCACCGCAGGTAACTTCATCCAGCGCACCGGCCACCATCATTGGCTGTACCGCCTGCTGCAGCACGGCAAAATCCTCATCACTGACGCTTACGCCCAGCAATGCCGACAGCGTGTCCGCATCCACCAGCCCCATCGCCACCGCAGTAAAAATCTGTTCAATCTGGCTGCGCTCATCGGCCGCCAAACCGTCACTTTGCAATGACAGCAGCGCGCCGGCGACCACATTCATCAAGTCAGGGTTGGAGCGATAGAGCGCTGCCAGTGCAGGATCAAAGGCCACCGACGGTGCACAGCCACGATATTCGACTTCGTTATTCTCACCCTGCCAATAACCCTGCAACTGCACTTCGTGGTCCGGCGAAACCTGCGTCTTCCATTTCAGCCAGGCCACATCTGAAATCGATTCCTGCTGTGGCGAATCCACCTGAAAATTGGAATCCGCCATCTGATCGCGTTTTAACTGCTGACGGCCCAGCTGCCAGCGCAGCGTGGAATCCGCACCCGACTGCCAGGCGCCGGATAAATTAAACCCTTTAACCTGATTAAAATCCGGCACACCGCCAACCAGACCACCATCGGCGTGATAATCACCGGCGTCACCTTCCTGCCAGCCAAACACACTCAGACGCTGCTGACTGGCCGGGGTCAGATGGGTGGCACTGGCGTAGCCACGACGGCGACTTTCCGAACCGTACTCGGCAGCTATGCGCAATGGCGAACTGTCTGCCGGATGACGGGTAATAATATGAATGACACCCTGAAAGGCATTCATGCCGTAACTGGATGCACTCGGACCGCGGGTAATTTCGATGCGCTCAATGTCTTCCAGCGCAATATTGAGCTGATCCCAGTCGACGTTGGCAAATGAGGCTTTATACACGGAGCGCCCATCCACCAGCACTTCCAGACGACGCGCCAGCGACACATCGCCGGAATGATAGAGAACCGTTGAACTGTTCGACGTCAGCTCACGGGCGACAAACATGCCGGGAACAAACCGAAAAGCGGAAGGTAAGTCTTCAACGCCCCACAGTCGCAGCTGCTCGGCCGTTATAACGGTGACACTGGCCGGCACTTCAGCCAGAGGCTGCTGCAGCCTGACGGGGGTAAGAACCTGAGGAATATCAGGCTCAAATAACAGGGAATCATCCGCACAAACGGAGACAGAAAAGGAGATTGAAACGAGAGAAACCGAGGCCATCACCAGAGCCGCGCTGACCTGCGACAAAGGAGATGAGAAGGGATAAACCCCACTTCTGCTTAATAACATGATCTTCCCTGACTAATTATATATGTGTCAATTACACTAAAAGTTCATCCGATCTTAAAGCGGAATTGACACACTTTTATGACCGAGTGGCACATTTGTCCCATCCGGTCCTGAGTAATCAATCCAGACGCATCTCAATCCCGGCTGCGGCCATATGCTGTTTGGCTTCCTGCACCGTGTACTCACCAAAGTGGAAGATACTGGCCGCCAGCACGGCATCCGCATGGCCCAGTTTCACACCATCGACCAGATGATCGAGATTGCCGACACCACCAGAGGCGATCACCGGAATATTCACCGCATCGGAAATGGCGCGGGTTACACCCAGATCAAAACCACTTTTAACGCCATCACGATCCATGGAAGTCAGCAGGATTTCCCCGGCGCCGTATTCTTCCATTTTTACTGCCCACTCAACGGCATTAATGCCGGTTGGCTTGCGGCCGCCATGGGTGAAGATTTCCCAATGGTCATCCACCTGCTTGGCATCAATCGCCACTACGATGCACTGGGCACCGAATTTCTCTGACGCCGCTTTGACAAACTCCGGGTTATACACAGCCGCGGAGTTGATGGAGACTTTATCCGCACCGGCATTCAGCATACGGCGGATATCGTCCAGTTCACGGATACCGCCGCCCACCGTCAGCGGGATAAACACCTGCTCGGCAATGGCCTCAACCATGTGTACCGTAGTGTCACGGCCTTCATGGCTGGCAGTAATATCGAGGAAGGTAATTTCGTCGGCGCCCTGATCGTTGTAGCGTTTGGCGATTTCTACCGGATCACCGGCATCGCGGATGCCGACGAAGTTCACGCCTTTTACGACGCGGCCTTTATCCACGTCGAGGCAGGGAATAATGCGTTTTGCCAGACCCATGAATCAGTTACCTGTCAGTTCGTCAGCCAGAGTCTGCGCTTCCGCCACATCCAGCGTGCCTTCGTAGATTGCACGGCCGGTGATAGCACCGAGAATACCCTGATTCGCCACCTTAGACAGCGCCCGGATATCTTCAATGTTGGTCACACCGCCAGAAGCGATCACCGGAATACCGCCTTCAACCGCCAGATTCAGCGTGGCTTCAACATTGACGCCCTGCATCATGCCGTCGCGGGCGATATCGGTATAAACGATGGAGGTTACGCCGTCGTCTTTAAACTGCTTGGCCAGATCCACCGCCTTAACGGAAGACACTTCCGCCCAGCCGTCAGTCGCCACAAAACCGTCCTGCGCATCCAGACCAACAATCACAGTACCCGGAAATGCCTTACAGGCTTCCTTAACGAATTCAGGTTCTTTAACCGCTTTGGTACCGATGATCACGTAGCTGACGCCAGCTTTAATGTAATGCTCGATGGTTTCCAGCGTACGGATACCGCCACCAATCTGAATCGGCAGGCCGGGAAAGGCTTTGGCAATGGACGTAACCGCTTCACCATTCACCGGTTCACCAGCAAAAGCACCGTTCAGGTCAACCAGGTGCAGACGACGGCAGCCAGCATCAACCCAGCGCTTCGCCATGGAAACCGGATCGTCACCGAATACAGTGGAATCGTCCATACGGCCCTGACGCAGTCGTACACATTGGCCATCTTTTAAATCAATCGCAGGAATTACCAGCATGTTTGTACCTTAAATCTCAAAATTCGTTGTCACGGGCTGGCACTGACGCCAGACATTGTCAGCCTGACCGCCCCGGCTTAATTAAGCCTGGCCGTCCCGGTTTAATCAGGGCTGATCGTCCCAATTTAATCAGGCTTGACCGTCCCAATTTAAAAAATTACGCAGCAGGGAAAGTCCGGCATTGTGGCTTTTTTCCGGGTGAAACTGCACAGCGAAGACATTGTCCTCGCCCATCGCCGCAGCAAAATCAACACCGTAATGGCCACGGCCTTTAACCTGGCTGGCGTTTTCTGCAGCAACGTAAAAAGAATGCACAAAATAGAAACGGCTGTTATCGGCGATACCGGACCACAGCGGATGCGCGACCTGCTGTACCTGGTTCCAGCCCATATGCGGCACCTTCAGATGCTCACCGTTTTCTTTGAGGTCTTTACCAAAGAACTTTACCTGGCCCGGGAACAGGCCCATGCAATCGACACCGCCGTTTTCTTCACTGCGGTTCATCATCGCCTGCAGACCAACACAGATACCCAGCAAAGGTTTGCTTTTGCGTACTTCAGCCACCACCTGATCAATGCCCTGGGCACGGATTTCCGCCATACAGTCGCGGATTGCGCCAACACCAGGCAGAACGACGTGGTCAGCTTTGAGAATGGTTTCCGGATCGCTGGTCACCAGCACAGTGGTGTCCGGCGCCACGGTCTGTAATGCACCGTGGGCGGAGTGAAGGTTGCCCATACCATAGTCAATCACGGCACAGATTTTACTGCTCATACAATCACAACCTCACAGACAACCTTTGGTAGACGGCATAACACCTTCCATACGCGGATCCATTTCCAGCGCCATGCGCAGTGCGCGGCCAAACGCTTTGAAAATAGTCTCTGCCTGGTGGTGAGCATTGAAGCCTTTCAGGTTATCAATGTGCAGAGTGACACCAGCGTGATTAACGAAGCCCTGGAAAAATTCCCAGAACAGCTGGGTATCCAGCTTGCCAATGCTGGCGCGGGTGAATTCAACATTCATAAACAGACCCGGACGACCGGAGAAGTCGATCACTACCCGTGACAGGGCTTCGTCCAGCGGCACATAAGAGTGGCCGTAACGCACGATGCCTTTTTTGTCACCCACGGCTTTGGCAAATGCCTGGCCCAGAGTAATGCCGATGTCTTCCACGGTGTGGTGATCATCGATATGAGTGTCGCCTTTACAGGTGATATCGAGGTCAATCAGGCCATGACGGGCGATCTGATCCATCATGTGCTCAAGAAAAGGCACACCGGTATCAAACTTTGCCTTGCCACTGCCATCGAGGTCGATGGCAACGCTGATCTGGGTCTCAAGCGTATTACGCTCGACCTTGGCTGCGCGGGTCATGATCTGCTCCAACTCTCGCAAAATGAAAAAGAAAGCATTATAAAGCAAAGCGCCCCGAAAAGTAGGCCGGGAGAGGGCTTTCAGCGACGAAATACCCTCTGTCGACGCCATCCTGCCGCATGTCCGGCATTCATCTGCCAACCCAGCGATGGAGTATAAAGTGCCAGTAAAACTGGAATGCATTACCCGACCGACCGAAACCGACTGGCAGGATCTGCAGAAGATCCACCAGGATACCGCCGCCACAGGCCTCACCAGTGATGTACAGGAACTGCAAAGTTTCCTCACAAAAGGCGGAGAAATTCTCGCCGGGCGCTTTAATGACCGTATTGCCGGTGTCATTCTGGCAATGCCGACGGAGGATGGTCTTTTATTACATCAGGCCGGCGTCAGGAGCATCACCCAGCGACGCGGGGTAATGCATCAGCTGCTGCATTTTATTCAGCTAAGAGCCAGGGAACGTAAGCAGACTTTATTGATCAAAGATTCACCAGACTGGCTGAGCGAAGCCCTGCAGCGCCGGGAATTCCAGCTCATAAATGGTGTTTTTAAATACAATAATGGTCAATAATCGCAAATTATTCGCATAACCAGAACGATTTATTCAGGCGCAACGACCTTTTCACTGCACCTGTCAGCACTCATACTGCAACAATCACAACCCGGAGCCTGAGAAACATGACCACTCCTCAACAAATACGTAACCTTCTGGTCCTGCTGCTGGCGGTATTTACCCTGTCAGCACGTGCAGCAACAGAACCAGCCTCTCCCAAAGAAGTGGTGGAAAAGGCAACCTTCGGCATCATCGCAGAGCTGAACAAACTGACCCCGGAACAGCGTACAGAAGATGAAGTCCGCCGTCTGGTGACCACTTACATCGTGCCTGCGATTGATCAGGAAAAGATCGCCATGGGCGCGCTGGGTAAATACTGGCGCCGTGCTACCCCGGAACAGCGTCAGCAGTTTATCGACCGCTTCCGTGAACGCCAGATCCGCACTTACAGCGGTGCCTTCAAGGCTTTCAGCGGTGAACAGTTCACCTATGAAGACCCACGCTTCAGCCCCGACGGCAGCAAGGCGCTGGTTAAGGGCATGCTGAAGCAGACCAACGGCCAGGAAGTACCGGTGGATTTCCGTCTGTACTTTGATAAAGACACCAACCACTGGCGTGTATACGACGCGGTTGTCGCCGGTCTCGGCATGGTAAAAACCTACCGTGATCAGCTGGCCCAGCGCCTGCAGAACAGCAGTATGGATGATCTGCTGAACGAACTGGCCAACGAAGATAACGCCGGTGATGAGAAAACTGAGGAACTTTCTGCCGCTGGCACTGACCAAGGTAACAGTTAGTCCTGACAGCAACTCTCTGCTGTTTTCCTCCCCCTATTACTGGCCCGCGCGGCCAGTTTTTTTTGCCTGCAGTCTGGCAATCATGCGCCCCCAACCTAAAATTAAGGCTGTGTTAATCCCGCTTATCACTGCAATGTTTGCACAATGTCGCAATTATGCTGATTTATGCGCTTGCGCAGCGGGCAGCGGCTTGCCACTATCCATAAGTCAGCAGTTACTCAGCAGAGCACAATGGTCAGACCCTCAGCCATTTTCACAGTTATCCCGGCCTTTTATGCCAACGCCCTTAACACGCCCGGGATGCCCGGATGATTAACATCCTGAAAAATCAGTCCGTACGCCGCAAGCTGGTCATCATTGCCCTGATCACTACTGGCGTCAGTCTGCTGATGTCCAACCTTGCCTTTATTTCGCTGGAATATTATCTGGCGCGTCAGGATGTGCAGAAGAAGCTGGCCATTCTCGGCGACGTGATCGCCACCCGTTCTGCCACTGCCCTGACCTTTAACGATTCCGCTCTGCTGCAAAGTAACCTCGCCACCCTGCAGGCCGACAGCAGCGTCATCCGCGGCTGCATTTATTCTGATCCGAACACACTGGCCGCAGAATACCGTGGCGAAGGCATGCTGCCCTGCCCGAAACAGCTGCATCCACTGCAATCGCGTCAGCAGAGCAACTTCAGCCAGTTCTTCCCGATCCTGCTGAACGATACCCCCATCGGCACGCTGTATATCGAGATTGGCCACGCCGACCTGATGGACCGCATCCGCCAGTTTCTGATTTTCTCGGTGATGATCCTGGCAGCGGCGGTGATGCTGTCGCTGCTGTTGGCGTCGCGCCTGCAAAGCATGGTGGCGCGGCCGATGCGCGATCTCAGCAACACCCTGAGGAATATCATGCTGCGTAAGGATTACTCGATCCGCGCCGGCAAAGACAGTAACGATGAGCTGGGCGATCTGGTCGACCTGTTCAACAGCCTGCTGCGCACCATTGAAGAAGAAAACGCCTCACTGAAAACCAGCAAAGAGCGCTTTCACAAACTCACCGCGCTGTCGCCGGTGGGGATTTTTCAGCTCGATCAGAACCAGCAACTGCAATACGTTAACCAGCGCTGGCGCGACATCCATGGCGTACAGAGCAACCTGCCTGGCCTGCAGGAATGGTTTGCCCGCATTCACGCCGACGACCTGCCCGATGTACGTCAGGCCTGGAACCGCCTGACCTCAGATCAGGAAAGCATCGTCATCGAACTGCGCCTGCAGCGCCGTGATCAGAGTCATGTCTGGATTCAGCTGATGGCCAGTGCGCTGCACGACCGTAATGGCGAACTGCAGGGCTATCTCGGCGTAATCTCCGATATTTCCGAACTTAAAGCAGCCCAGCTGCAGATGGAAACCCTCGCCTTTTACGATCCGCTGACGGGCCTCGCCAACCGCCGCCTGTTCCGTAACCGTCTGGAAAAAGCCGTTAAAACCGTGATGCGCTCCGGCACTTCCATGGCGCTGATGTTCCTCGATATGGACCAGTTCAAACGCGTCAACGACACCCTCGGGCACGATGCCGGTGACAGTCTGCTGAAAGAAGTTGCCTCACGGCTGAACAACACCGTACGTGAAAACGATACGGTATCGCGTATCGGCGGCGATGAATTCACCATTCTGCTGACCGATGTTCACCAGACCCAGGACGTTCTGGTGGTCGCCGAAAAGCTGCTCCTCGCCATGGCCAAACCCATCCGCATCAAAGGCCAGGACATAGTCACCACCGTCAGTATCGGTATCACCCTGACACCAGACGACTCCACCGACGCCAATACCCTGATGAAGAATGCCGATCTGGCCATGTACCGCGCCAAAGAAATGGGCCGCAACAACTTCCAGTTCTTCTCTGAGGATATGAATCACTCCATCCTCGAACACCTGTCACTGGAAAAAGAAATCGGCGAAGCCATTGCCCGCGAACACTTCAGTCTGGTCTTCCAGCCCAAAATCAGCCTGACCGACTACCATGTAACCGGCGTAGAAACCCTGATCCGCTGGCAGCACCCGGAAAAAGGCATGATCACCCCGGACCGCTTTATCCCGGTGGCGGAAGAGACCGGCCAGATTTTCGAGATCGGCAGCTGGGTACTGGAACAGAGCTGTCGCCAGATGAGCTCGCTGATCCGCAGCAAAGTACTGCCGGAAGATGCCAAAGTAGCGGTCAACCTGTCAGCCCGTCAGTTTACCGACCCCTACCTGCTGCAGCGTATCCGCAGCGTGCTCGAAATCACCAAAATCCGGCCACAGTGTCTGGAACTGGAAATCACCGAAAGCACCCTGATGGAAGATGTGGAGTCGGCGATTCAGATCATGCAGGAAATCAAAAAGACCGGAGTCGCCATCGCCATCGATGACTTTGGTACCGGCTACTCGTCGCTGTCTTACATCAAGCGCTTCCCGATCGATGTGCTTAAAGTCGACCGCTCCTTCGTCACCGATATCCCGGACGACGAAAACGACATGGCTATCACAGCGGCGGTAATCGCCATGGCACATAAGCTGTCACTGACCGTTGTCGCCGAGGGTGTTGAAACCCAGCAACAGCTGCAGTTCCTGCGTCAGAACGCCTGTGATGAAGGCCAGGGTTACCTGTTCAGCCGGCCACTGTCCCTTGGCCAGTTACACCAGTTCCTCAGCGAAAGTGGCAGCACGTTCAGGGCAGATAAGATTTCCGAACTCTAGTCTGCGCAAGGCCTGCCTTAAACACCTGAGTCCCGTATAATGCGGGACCATGAGCAAAACATTTTCCTTCAGTGATGCCGTTCTCAACTGGTATCACCAATATGGCCGCAAAGACCTGCCGTGGCAGCAGAACATCACCCCCTACCGGGTATGGGTGTCTGAAATCATGCTGCAACAGACCCAGGTCGCCACAGTAATCCCCTATTTTGAACGCTTTATGCAGCGCTTCCCTGATGTGCAGGCGCTGGCCGCTGCCTCACAGGATGACGTACTGCACCTGTGGACCGGCCTTGGCTACTATGCCCGTGGCCGCAACCTGCATGCCTGTGCGCAGAAAGTCGTGGCTGACTTTAACGGTGAATTTCCGCGCTCAGTGGAAGAACTCAGCACCCTGCCAGGCATTGGCCGGTCAACCGCAGCAGCCATTGCCTCAATCAGCATGGGCATCAATGCGCCGATTCTCGACGGCAACGTCAAACGTGTGCTGACGCGTTTCTTTGCTATTGAAGGCTGGCCCGGCGAGACCCGCATTCAGAACGACATGTGGGCACTGGCCGAAGAGCTGACCCCGGACCACAGCTCGCGCGAATACACACAGGCCATGATGGATATGGGCGCCACCCTGTGCACGCGCAGCAAACCCGCCTGCGGTATCTGTCCGTTACAACCCCAGTGTCAGGGCTTCGCCAGCGGCAAACCCACTCAGTTCCCGAACAGCAAACCGAAAAAAGAAAAGCCGGTTAAGAGCACGCTGTTAGTCATGCTGCGCAATCCCGCCGGCGAATACCTCTTACAACAGCGCCCACAAAAAGGCATCTGGGGTGGGCTGTGGAGCTTCCCGGAAGCAACCGATGGTGCGAAGGCTCAGCAGCTGATCAGCCAGCAACTGCCCGGCTGCCCGATCGCCGAAGAAGAGTGGTTAACAGCCTTCCGTCACACCTTCAGCCACTACCATCTGGATATTCAGCCGGTGATTTACCACCTGCAGAACACGCCATCCAGCGTACAGGAATCCGGTAAAGACCCGATTCACTGGTACAATCCCAAATCACCCAGCACACTCGGGCTCGCCGCCCCGGTGAAAATGCTGCTGGAAAGCCAACAGACAGAGAGCCTTATATGACCCGCACCGTATTCTGCAAAAAATACCAGCAGGAACTGGAAGGACTGGACACGCCGCCCTTCCCTGGCCCACAGGGTGAAGACATCTACAATCACGTGTCGCGCAAGGCATGGGAAGAGTGGACCCAGCACCAGACCCGCCTGATCAATGAGAAGCATCTGAACATGATGGACATGCAGGCACGCAAATACCTGACCGAACAGCGCGGAAAATTTCTCAGCGGCGACACCTTCGACGCAGCCGAAGGCTATGTGCCTGAAAATAAAGATAAATAATCTTAGAAAGATGCTTGACAGAAGATCGGCCAAACGGTTTAATACGCGCCACTTGCTGATCAAGACCTGTAACACAGCTGATCAGAACAAGATGCCCAGATAGCTCAGTCGGTAGAGCAGGGGATTGAAAATCCCCGTGTCGG